>CAXYWN010000300.1:0-1511 GCA_964292625.1 uncultured bacterium | reverse complement strand
CGGATGGTGGTGCCGCGCACGATCGAATCATCCACCAAGACCACCCTTTTGCCGACGAAGAAGTTGGGTAGCGGATTAAATTTCTCGCTCACGCCTTCGTCGCGGATGGTCTGATCAGGTTTGATGAAAGTGCGGCCAATATAGTGGTTGCGGATCAGGCCCAGCGAAAGCGGGATTCCGCTGGCAGCCGCGTATCCCACGGCCATAAAATTGGAGGAGTCCGGCACAGGCACCACACAATCTGCTTCGAGTCCGCGATCCTCTTCAGCCAGCAAGGCTCCGATCTTCTCGCGCACGGCAAAGACGTCTTCGCCAAAATGAAAACTGTCCGGCCGGGAAAAATAGATTTGCTCGAACGCGCAGTAGCTGTTGTGGCGGCGGGTCCGGTAGAGGTTGGGATCGTTTTCCAGGATGGTGATCCCATCTTGATTTACGCGGATTATCCCTGCCGGCGGCACTTCTTTCCGCTCGCTCACCTGCAAAATGTCCAGCGCGCAGCTTTCCGAAGCCACCACCACCGCTCCGCCCGCAGTTTTGCCCCAGACCATGGGCCGCATGGAAAGGGGGTCGCGGAAGAGGTATAGCTCTCTTTTGGTGATAAACACGCAGGAATAGGCTCCATGGATTTCGCGCATCAAAGCCCGGATGGCATCGGCCGGGTCATCGCCCTGAGCAATTCGCCAGGCGATGAATTTTACCAGCAGTTCGCCGTCGTTATCGCTTTTAAAATAAACGTTTTCGGCTTCCAGCCTGGCCCGGACTGCCGTGTAATTCACCAGGTCGCCGTTGCTGGCCAGGGCGTAGGAAGGGCCGAACAGAGTTTCCACCAGATGCGGCTGGGAATTGAAAGAGTTGGCCGAACCCTTGGTGGGATAGCGCACATGGCCGATGGCGATGGTTCCCGGCAGGTCGGCAAGGACCTCTGGCGTGAAAACTTCCTTTACCAAACCCATGCTTTTGTGCAGGCGCAATACTTTGCCGTCGCAGACCGCCATTCCGCAGCTTTCCTGGCCCCGGTGCTGTTCAGCGAACATCCCCAAGGCCGCCATGCTGACGGCATTCGGGCTGCCGTAAACCCCAATTATCCCACACATCAGGCGCTATCCTGTTTTTTGAAATTCAGCCGGTTTTCCTTGCCTTGCAGCAGGCGCAGGATGTTCTGATTGTGTTTGTAAATAACCAGCAAGGCAACGATTAACGTAATCCAGGGGAATTCAGGTTCTTTGATCACCAAGATATTCCACAGCAGCTCAATCACAAAGATGGAAGCCGCGGCGACTATCGAGCCCAGCGACACATAGCGGCTGAGCGCAGTAACAATAATGAACACAGGCAAAGCGATCAGCATCGGCACCGGCGCCATGATCAGCAAAACCCCGGCCGCGGTGGCCACGCCCTTGCCGCCCTTGACCCCCAAAAACACCGGATACATATGGCCCAAAATCACTGCCAGGGCCGGCAGTTGAAATACAAAACGTTCCAGCGGATGAGCGTGAATATATTGGTTCGCC
>CAXYWN010000299.1:0-1521 GCA_964292625.1 uncultured bacterium | reverse complement strand
ATATACAATAACCCAGGAACAAATGAAGGAGCTCGAGATTACCCGAAAAGAGAACCGGGATAAACGGGTGGAGAAGCGGCTTCATGCGGTGATCCTCAGAGGGAACGGGAAGAATAATCATCAGATAGCAGCGCAGTTGGAAGTATCATCAGATGTAGTGAGCCGCTGGGTCAGTTCATACGCAAAAGATGGTCTGAAAGCCCTGCTGGCAAGGAAGACAAAGGGAAATCGTTGGAACATGAGCTATGAGGCCGAAGAAGCGTTACTGCGCAAGTATGAAGATCGAGCTCAAAAAGGGATGATCATAGAGACCTCGGAAATCAAGCAAGAATACGAGAAGCTGGCAGGCCACCCTATTGGCAGCGGTCAAATCTACCGGGTATTCCAACGTCATGGATGGCGTAAGGTAAAACCACGCAGCAGACACCCCAAGAAAGCGACAGAAGAGGTCATAGAAGCCTCAAAAAAATTAACAGACGTGTTGAAGAAATAAGATGTATCCCCAATGTATCCACAGGCCGGGTCCGGCTGATGTTTCAAGACGAGGCGAGTTTCGGACGGATCAACAAGCCCAAATATTGCTGGTGCCCTAAAGGAACGCGGCCAAGTGTTCCCTGCCACCATATCCGGGAGTACAGGTATGCCTATGGAGCGGTAGAACCGCAAACAGGCGAATCATTCTTCCTGGTGATGCCGTACTGCAATACAGAATGCATGAACATATTCCTAAGGGAACTATCCAAGACATATCCGAATGACTATATCATAATGGCTATGGATGGAGCTGCCTGGCACAAGTCGGGAACACTGGAGATACCGGACAACATCGAATTATTCTATATCCCACCTGCAACGCCTGAGATGAATCCGATAGAGCAAATATGGTCATGGTTGAGAATGCATGGTTTTTGCAATGAGATATTCGTATCCCTCGAAAAGGTAGTTGAAAGACTGTGCGAGACCATTTGCTCTCTGGACCATGCGACCGTCAGGTCAATCACTCATCGCAGTTGGATTTTATCGGCAGTTTAATCGCATATTAGTATTACAGATGACAGGCAAAACGATCCAGCAGCTGCAGGTGGGCGACAAGGCCGAGCTGCGCAAGACCTTTGTTGAGGAAGACGTAGCGGAGTTCGCCAGGGTATCCGGCGACTCAAACCCCGCGCATATGGATGAAAACTACGCGAAAACCACGCAATTCAAAACCCGTATCGTCCATGGCATGCTGGCAGGCTCCCTTTTCAGCGCCCTGCTGGGCACCGTCCTGCCGGGCGTGGGCACCATCTATACAGGCCAGACGCTCAAGTTCACCCGTCCTGTCCACTTTGGCGAGGAAATCACAGCCAGCGTGACCGTCAAGGAACTCAACCCGGAGCGCAACCGCGCCGTCTTCCAGTGCCTGGCAGTGAATCCCCAGGGGGAGCCGGTGATCATCGGCGAGGCGACGGTGATGCCGCCCAAGGCGTCGTGAAAGCAGATTGGGTTAAGATTTCTTACAGATATCGCAAGTTCATGAGT
>CAXYWN010000298.1:0-1586 GCA_964292625.1 uncultured bacterium | reverse complement strand
AATGGCGGCAAACATGGCAAGCTGGGCGGAAACTTTGAAAAGGGCGAACACATAGGTTCGCCCCTACGGGTGACCGAAACCGCAGGTGAATATGTCGAACATGGATATGTAGGGGCAGACCTGTGTGTCTGCCCGGATGATGGGATAGGCCAGGATAATGGCGGCAAACATGGCAAGCTGGGCGGAAACTTTGAAAAGGACGAACACACAGGTTCGCCCCTACGGGTGACCGCAGGTATATCATTAACACAATTGACCGCGGATACGTCATCACCACCGGCACCCCCCGCCACCTCATTATCACACGTGATACAATGGTTCAAAACAATGACCACCAATGAATACATCCGCGAAGTGAAACAAAACAATTGGCCAAGATTCATCAAAAGACTCTGGCAGCGCAATTACTACGAACACATCATCCGCAATGAAGATGATTACCGCAATGCCTGCGCATATATCATCTCAAACGCGGCCCATTGGGAAAAAGACCAGTTATACACCCAGGAGTGATATAGATGAACTATGATATCGTGGCCCAGAGCCAGGAAATCACCGTTGTCACCGAATACAATTCCCCGGATGAGCGGGGAACAGCCTATCAATCCGAAGCTGATTTGGAAAGAGCCTTCATCGAGCTGCTCCAGAGCCAGGCCTACGAATATCTGCCCATCACGTCCGAATATGCGCTGATCACCAATCTGCGCAAACAGCTCGGCATCCTGAACAACTGCCGGTTCTCCGACGCGGAATGGAAACAGCTTTTCGAGGGCAGGATTGCCAACCAGAATAATGGCATCGAGGAAAAGACAGGCATCATTCAGGAGGACTTCATCCAGCTCCTCACCCGCGATGACGGCGTCACCAAAAACATCTATCTGCTGGATAAGGACAACATTCACAACAACAGCCTGCAGGTGATCAATCAGTATGCTGTGGAGGCCGGCCAGCGCGCCAACCGCTATGATGTCACCATCCTCGTAAACGGCCTTCCTCTGGTGCATTTGGAGCTTAAAAGGCGCGGTGTGGAGATCAAGGAGGCTTTCAACCAGATCAGCCGCTATCATCGCGAATCCTTTTGGGCGGGAAGCGGACTCTATGAATATATCCAAATCTTTGTGATCTCCAACGGCACTCACACCAAGTATTACAGCAACACAACCCGCGCCACCCACATCCGGGAACAAAGCGATACTTCGATCAAAAAGGGCAAACGCAGCAGTAACAGCTTTGAATTCACCTCCTGGTGGGCTGATGCCAATAACCGGTCCATCACAGACCTGATGGACTTTGGCCGCACCTTCTTTGCCAGGCACACGCTGCTGAACCTGCTGACCAAATACTGCGTTTTCACCTCCGAAAAGCAGTTGCTGGCGCTGCGTCCCTACCAGATTGCCGCCACGGAACGCATCCTGAGGCACATCGAGGTTTCAAACAACTACAAGACCTTTGGCTCAACCCAGGGCGGCGGCTATATCTGGCATACCACAGGCAGCGGCAAAACCCTCACCTCCTTCAAGACCGCCCAACTGGCCAGCAAGCTGCCCTTCATCGAAAAGGTGGTCTTTGTGGTGGACAGAAAAGAC
>CAXYWN010000297.1:0-1607 GCA_964292625.1 uncultured bacterium | reverse complement strand
GAATGTATGGCGTGCTCTGCCACCAGTTTGGCCACATTTTGGGGTTGCCATCTCTGTTTGACAATGATTCCAGCAACGGCTCTTCACAGGGCATCGGCAACTGGGGACTGATGGGAACCGGGATTTGGAATGCCAGCGGCTACGTTCCCGCGCAGGTGAGCGCCTGGTGCAGGGCTTATCTGGGCTGGGAAACCCCCATCACCATCATGGAATCCGCTGAAAACCTGCCCATCTCACATTTTCTGGACCATTTTCCGGTGAATAACCGGATTTACAAAATCCCCATCTCAGACACCGAGTATTATCTGGTGGAAAACCGCCAGCAAAACCCCGATGGCAGCCTGGATCCCTACAACGGTAATCCCAGCTATTCCTTCGTGCTCCTGCCCGAAGGCGAGCAGGATTATTATGATAACTACCCACTCCTGCCCTTTTTCAACTTCATGGAAAACCGCTATAAAGGCAGCGAATGGGATTTCATGTTGCCCGGCCTGGGCGGCCCCATCCCCATCGGCATGGGAATACCCGTGGACGGCTCCGGACTGCTGATCTGGCACATCGACGAGAATGTAATCGCCCAGAACTTTACCCCCAATTTTGACCTGAACACGATCAACGCCTACGCCCCGCACAAAGGCATCGACCTCGAGGAAGCCGACGGCATCCAGCATTTGGATACTAGCGCGGCCGACCAGTACAAGTATGGCAGCCCCTACGACAGCTTCCGCGCCGGAAACAATGACTATTTTGGCATGCAATCCCACAACGGAATGCTTTCTCTGCCCGCCGCGGAAAGCTATTACGGCGGGGTGCCCCTCGAAATCTACGACATCAGCGCCAGCGGCAACGACATGGCTTTCTCCGTGCGCTATGCCTGGAGCCTTTCCACCGGACACACCGGCCCAAACCCTATCAACGCCTGCATTGTGGACTTCGATGGCGATGGGGAAACGGAGGTCGTCTATCCCCAGCCAAACGGCCAGATTCAAATCTGGAAAGACGAACTGCCCCTGCCCGGATATCCCCTCAGCCGCCAACCTATGGAACATTCCTACGTTTGGACCGGCACTGAGTTCTACTTTCCGATGCAGGTGGAAAACCTCGCCCGGCTCTACCGTTTGGATGCTGACAGCGGAGAATATATCTTCAATTTCAACGACAAAACATGGGCGACCCATCCCCTCAGCAACGGGGAATCAATATATCTGGCTCTGAACAACTCGACCGGCCAGAGAAGCGGGCTTTACCGCCATGATCCCGGCCAGGACGGAGTTCACGCTCTCAGGGAATTTGAATATCCCATTCTGTCCAATATGGCCTGGTTCCGTGACCGTCTCTACATCCCTTCCCGCCAGGAATGGCAGTTCTGCGTTTGGCAGCTGGATCCCGATAATCTTACCAATCCAAATTGCCGGATTCTGGATGTGCCGATGGATTCCACTCTGGTGGGGGTTTTCGTGGCGCCGCTGCAACCCCAGAACCCTTCCACCCAGGGCGAGATAATCGTCCAATGCCTCAATTCCATCTATGCGTTTGGCTCGGACAACAACCTTCTGCCCGGCTTTCCCTACGTCCACGATATGCGCTCCACCGCCCCGCTGACCATC
>CAXYWN010000296.1:0-1608 GCA_964292625.1 uncultured bacterium | reverse complement strand
GCGCTTTCAGGGTCCGCGGCGACATCGTGGACATCTACCCCGCCTATTTGGAACACTGCCTGCGGGTGGAGTTCTTCGGCGATGAGATCACCCGTTTGGAAAAGCTGCATCCCATATCATATCAGAGTTTGGGCGAAGTTACGGAGTATCCTGTTTATCCCGCCATCCATTTCATCATGAGCCAGGACAAACTTCAACAGGCCTTGGGTTCCATCGAAAACGAGATGAACGAACGCGTGGCCTGGTATCTGGCCAATCAGCGCTATGTTGAGGCCGACCGCCTGCAATCCCGCACCAAATTTGACCTCGAGATGCTGGCCGAACTGGGTTTCTGCTCCGGCATCGAAAATTACACCCGCCACCTCACCGGCGCCAAGCCCGGAGAGCCGCCCAACTGCCTTTTGGATTACTTTCCCGAGGATTTCCTCTTCATCATCGACGAATCCCACGTCACCATACCCCAGGTGCACGGAATGTACGGAGGCGATTACACCCGCAAGAAAAACCTCATCGATTACGGCTTTCGGCTTCCCTCCGCTTTCGACAACCGGCCTCTGCGCTTTGAGGAAGTCGAATCCTACATGCGCACCATGATCTTTGTCTCTGCCACGCCCGCGGATTACGAATTGGAGCTAACTCAGGGCGAAATCGTGGAACAGGTGATCCGCCCCACCGGACTCTTGGATCCCGAGGTAGAGATCAAACCCATCCGCAATCAGGTGGACGACCTCATCGCCCAGATCCGCGAGCGGGTGGCAAAAGGCCACAAAGTGCTGGTGATGACGCTCACCAAACGCATGAGCGAAGACCTGAGCCTCTATCTTCAGAACGCCGGAATAAAGGCCAGATATCTCCACAGCGGCATCGATTCCATCGAACGCGCCCAGATAATCCGCAGCCTGCGCCTCGGCGAATACGACGTGATCGTTGGCGTCAATCTCCTCCGTGAGGGTCTGGACCTTCCAGAAGTCTCGCTGGTGGCCGTCCTCGACGCCGACAAGACCGGCTTCCTGCGCTCCACCCGCTCTCTGATCCAGATCTCCGGACGAGCCGCCCGTAACGTCGATGGCAAGGTGGTCTTTTACGCCGACGTGATCACTGACGCCATCCAAAAAACCCTGGACGAAACCAACCGCCGCCGCGCCAAACAGCTCAGTTTTAACGAACAACACGGGATTACGCCTCAGAGCATCAGTAAAACCATCGAGCAGATTATGCAATCCACAGCCATCGCGGAAGGCTATGCCTCCATCGACAAAGGTGAGCGCAAAGAGGACAAACCGGACAAGGAAGACTTTTTCCAATATCTGGAACTGGATAACCGCGATAAACTGCTGGAACTGCTCAAAAAAGAGATGAAGAGAGCGGCATCCCGACTCGATTTTGAACGCGCTGCGGAGTTGCGGGACCAGATTGCGGGGATGGAGAAAGGCTAGATGCGACGGAGTTGCGGGAGTCCCGGAATCCAGCCCGTAAAATGAAAAACACTCAACGCTACAGCGGGCAAAGAAAGTCTCACGCAGATTACGCAGATTTAGAAGAATGGAGAATTGGACTCTGTGGTAAAAACTCTAAACTGGACAATGAATATATCTATCTTATTGTTAA
>CAXYWN010000295.1:0-1635 GCA_964292625.1 uncultured bacterium | reverse complement strand
AGGTTCAGATATTTGATGCTGCTGAAATCCCCCTCGCCCAAGATAATCAGAACGATTCCGGTTAGCGCCAGCCCCAGGCCCATGACTTCAGGGAGGGACAGCTTTTCGCGCAGGATGATAAAGGCAAAGATACTCACAAAAAAGGGATTGGAACTCACCAGCACCGCAGTAACCGAGGCTTTGCCGTAATAGACCGACATCTGCAGCATGAGCATGCTTATGCAGACGTTGAAAATTCCCAACAGGACCATCTGGCCGAGGTCCGCGAGCTTGATTTCGTGAGTTTTGGTTTTGCGGCTCCGCAGCGCGAAGGGCAGGACTATCAGTCCGCCGATCAGAAAACGCCATGCCGTGAGTGTGTAGGGCGAAACATTTGGTCCCATAAACTTGCTGCCCAGTTCGATCGTGGACCAGGTCAAGATCGCCAGAAAGCAGAATAAATGTGAAATAGAGCGTGATTTCATAATTATCAAAAAGTCCAGACGGCCCACCAGAGATTCCGGCAGTCCGTCTGGACTATATTTCAGTCACCTGATGGCGGCTGGGTTATCATCTTATTTCATCAACACCATTTTGCGGGTGGATGAGTATTTGCCTGAGTACATGCGATAGTAATATACTCCGCTGCTCACGGACGATCCGTTGTCATCACTGCCGTCCCATTCGATACTATAGAGGCCCTTGCCCTTGCTTTCCATGTTCCAGATCTTCACGGCCTGGCCTCTCTGGTTGTAGATGGTGATCTGAACCGGTTCGGCCTTGGCTGTGTAATAACTGATGGTTGTGCTGGGGTTGAAGGGGTTGGGATAGTTGCCGATGAGACGGGTGGGAGTAGCAACATCGTCGTCATTGGCCACACCGCTCCAATCGGAGGCCGCGCGGGCGGTTACCTGCGGGGTTTGATTGAATTGGTTTACCAGCAACCAGATAGAGATATTGCCGGTGGGGATGTCTGCGCCGATATAATCCACATCGTAGAAGGTGGTGCGGAAAGCGACAGTTCCGCTGGCATCTTGCAAGGTATAGTTGGCCCCAACGGCAAAGGTGCCCGTCTCCACGAAATGGGCGTTGGTGATGCGGATCAGCCGTGCCTGATAGGTGCCCACGTTGGCATTAAGCTCGGAAATGGTGATGGTGGGCGGGGCAATATAGTTGTTGGTAGAGCTGGCGGGTCCGGGATCAGCCATCGGTATGAGTTGCAACATGTTGTTGAAAAAGGCGATGGTCCCCGTAAGCCCTGTGATTCCATCCATCACATTGTAGCTGGTGACGATCACTCCGTCAATATCGTCAATCAGCACGCCTGCATTGGCATCCTGCACGTATTTCTGGCCGCGGAAGCCTTGCTTGAAGGTGAGCACCACTTCTCCAGAGACCATGTAAACAATTCCAGTTCCGGGAGTCTGATTTCTCAGCTGGGTCATGGTTTGCACCACGACTGGGAACATGTAGCTCGCTGTGGCCACATTGCTGGGATCAAGACCGCTGGCGTAGGCGATGGCCTTGATAGTGGTGGTGTCGGGTACAGGAATAGGTGTCGTATAGAGGGTGGAATTTTCGTTCGGTGTGGTCCCGTTGAGGGTATAGCGAATGGTGGCGCCGGGAGTGGCGGAACTGATCGCAACATTGACGGGC
>CAXYWN010000294.1:0-1655 GCA_964292625.1 uncultured bacterium | reverse complement strand
GTCACCACGAAGCCCGACGAGTGGGTCTTTCCTCAAAGCGGAGTCGTGTTCGCCTACTGACCCGCCGCCGCTCTCTTGTCTTGAAATCCACTCATCAGCCAAGCTGGGGTGGATTTTTTTATGCTGTCAGGAAATCTGCCTCTGCGCTCCCGTAAATCACCCCGGACCCTCCATCTGACGCCTGACCTGATCTGCCTTGTTACGCTCATCCCGGCAGGTTTTGATGGCGTTGGTATAGCGGTTGTTTTTGGGGGAGAGATTGCGGGCCTGATTAAAGTTATCGAGGGCGTTGTCGTAATCGCCGGTGTACATTTGGATGAGCCCGAGGTTGTAAAAGGCTTTGGCGCGTGATTTGGAGGGAACGTCCGGTTTTCGGGCGGCGGTCGTGAGGATTTCCAGGGCGCTGCCGGTCTCGCCGATCACCACCATCTGGTGGGCAACTTTCAATTCGGGAAGGTATTTTTTGTCCAGCTCGTAGGTGGCGGAAACATTGACGTAGTAAGGCGCGACGGTGCGAATAAACTGGACTGAGAGGTCATCCACGCAAACGTTGTAGAGAAAGCTCTGATCGATGCCGGGTGGCTGACGCTCTTCGGCGGTTTTGGAATCCGAAAAGTTGGTGTCCAGCCTCTTGTTGGCGATCACCGCTGAGGTCTGGATGTCCATAATCTGAATATTCACGCTCAGGTAATGGGTGCCGGTGCGAGTGTATTTCAGGACTTCGTATTCGATGTCATTCTTGTCTTTCTTGGTGATGGTTTCGCTGTTGATGTCCTCTTTATACTCGTCCCGGCTGACCCTGCCCACCACCAACGCCGCCGCGCCGATGAACTGCCCAAGCTGCGGAGCGGTGCTTTCGTCCACCAATCCGGACCAGGCGAGGTAGTGTTCCTGCATAATGGCTTCCAGAAACTGACGGTCCAAAACGGTATCGAAATACTCGCTATCGAGGAGCCGGGAGGTGAACGCATCGCGAATATCCATGGCGCGGAACCATTGATGGGGAGGCGCCCAGATGTCGCCCATCGCGATTTGGTGATAAGAGTGGAGGTTCACGGCAGCCGGCCTCATAATCGTCATATTCACGCTCTGAGTGGCGCAGCCGGCCAAGACCAACAGGAACAAAATAGCCCCGAAAATCGTCTTCGTCTTCATCTTCGTATTCCTTTTCCTTGTGACAATGTAATGTTTACCATTTCCCCAACCCCGCTCAGGCTGTCCACAAAAATCTTACTCGCGTGTCGCCAATATCCTGTGGAAAATCTTGCTAAAGGCGATACGGGACTGGCCTGAGGGATCTGTTATCATGGGATGGCCGAGTCCCGGTCTTGTTAGACAAAACCAAGTGATAATGTGTCATTCCGGGATGACGCTTTCGCGGCAGACCCGGAATCCAGGCCGTTGGCAATTGCCTATCCGGACCTATCTGCCAGCTTCGGTGTGTTAGGCAGAGAAACCCCAGGCTCATCTTTAGGGATGGGAGGACAAAAGGTCCGGGACTGTGTGATGGTCCAATAATGACAGATTGGAGCCTGTGGGATTAAAACCGGGGATGGGCACCGTGGTTTTCCCTTCCGGGTCTCTCCCTCGTTCGTGGATGGTGAATTCACGCCCCACCTATGAAGAGTTTATGTTCGCGCCGGGAATAAGCCGGA
>CAXYWN010000293.1:0-1701 GCA_964292625.1 uncultured bacterium | reverse complement strand
TCAGCAAGAATATACCAGAGGTAGCCTACTATGGTTAACGGATTTGAACAGTCTCACGAGGAAGGTTTTTAACGGGCATTATTATTTTCTTGACATTATCTTGCTTTCATACGTTGTGTAAACAAGATTAAATATTGAAAATGAGGATGATGTGAAAGCGATGAAAACAGAGATTCAGGCATACCTGAACAAGATGTTGGGGCTGGAGGCTGACATTGCCGACAATGTTGTCACCAAAGGAAGTTTGGCCCCATATCTTGCCAAGCAATACGATTTTTACAAGCTGACTATCTCGGAGCGGGAGTTCCTGCTGGTCGCCTATTCCGGAGAGGAAATCCAGAATCCATCCGTAGTGAGAAATCACCTCAGAGCCATTGCAGCCAAGACCGGGCTCGTTCCTATATACTCTTGCGATGGCTTATCCGGTGATGCACGCAGGGATCTGATCCGCTACAAGGTCCCGTTCGTTATCCCCGCCAAACAACTTTATCTACCTGATCTGGGCATCGACCTGAAGGAACAACTCGCTACGCAAAGAAAGAAAAAAGAGAAACTCAGCCCAATCACCCAGGTTTTTGTTTTGAAAACTCTACTGGGCAAGGATTACAGGTCCTGGACAGTCAGCGGGATCAAAGGATGGCTGGGCTGTTCAATTGCCTCGGCGTCCAGAGCAGTGGATGAACTGGAACAATTTAACGTGATGCGTTCTATACGAACGGGAAAAGAACGACACAGTAACTGGAAGATTAAGGGGATTGAACTGTGGAAAACACTTACGGGCAAGCTCACTGATCCTATCCGAAAAACAGCCTACGCAACCATCAATGAGACCGCAATCCAGGTAGTGCGGCAGGCTGGACTTAGCGCCTTGGCGCACTACAGTCGTATTGCCGAGCCAGGGACACCGGTATATGCCTGCGGGAATAAGCACTTCCTGGAGTTAAAAAAGGCTGGAGATATCAAATTGCTGGAATATCCCAGAGTGGACGCCATCGAACTACAGGTCTGGAATTATGACCCAATAGCGCTTGACAAGGGCGATTATGTCGATCCGCTGTCCCTCTACCTGGGCCTGCAAGACGATCCTGACGACAGGACCCAGATCTGCCTGGACGAGATGTTGGGAGAGTTTTCATGGTAAGGGGGATATCGTTATTCACAGAGCATTTTGCTGAATATACTGACCAATATGTAGTGATCGGAGCCACTGCCTGTGCGGCTTCACTTGAACGTAATGATTTACCATCCCGTGCCACTAAAGATATTGACCTGGTACTGATCGTGGAAGCGCTCACGGACGCTTTCGTGCGTGCCTTCTGGGAGTTCATCAGGAAAGGCGGGTACCAGAACCGCTTGAAGAGTTTGGGCACGCCTCAATTCTATCGCTTCGATAAACCTGTTAACCAAGATTACCCTGAAATGCTCGAATTATTCTCCCGCAAGCCCGACCAGTTGGTCCTGACCGGAGCCTCACATCTAACGCCTATCCCGGTAACCGAGGAATTATCCAGCCTATCGGCAATTTTGTTGGATGACGATTATTACCGGTTTATTTTGGAGGGTAGGTATATAATGGATGGTCTGTCCTGCCTCAAACCAGAATATCTGATAGTCCTAAAGGCAAAGGCCTGGCTCGATCTCAGCCAGCGCAAACACGAGGGACAACATATTGATGGGCGCGACATTGCCAAACATAAGAAC
>CAXYWN010000292.1:0-1730 GCA_964292625.1 uncultured bacterium | reverse complement strand
GTGGGTTTGCAGGCCCGCCTCATGAGCCAAGCGCTGCGCAAACTGACCTCGATTGTCTCCAAATCCAACACCGCGGTGATCTTTATCAATCAAACCCGCATGAAAATCGGCGTGACGGCCTATATGAATCCGGAAACCACCTCAGGCGGCGTTGCCCTGAAGTTTTACGCTTCCGTGCGGATGGAAGTCCGCTTTGCCGGGGCCATCAAATCCGGCGGCGCAGAACCCGAGATCATCGGCGCCAAAACCCGTGTCAAGATTGTGAAAAACAAGCTCGCTCCGCCCTTCAAGACGGTGATTTTCCCCATCATCTTCGGCGAAGGCATTTCCAATCTGGATATCATCCTGGATATGGCAGTGGAGGCCGGGATTGTTAAAAAAAGCGGCTCCTGGTTTGCCTACAAGGACGTTAAACTCGGCCAGGGAACGGAAAAGACCAAACAATATCTCTTAGAGACTCCCGAACTGCTGGAAGAGATTGAGACAGCCGTGCACAAAAGCGTTAATCCGGATAACCTCTTCAACTCTGATGCCACCGATGAATCTGAGGACAACACCAAAGAATAGATACACCGTACGCGTCGAACTCGACGGAATTTGCAGGGGCACCTTGCCAATGCGGGTGCTCCTGCCCCTTTTCCCGCTGGATTTCGAGGGCGAAATTTCGGATGAGCAGGCCCAGGAAATGATCCAGACCCTGCAAAGACAGGCGTTTACGACCTTGGTGGACTATCTGGCCAAGGCCGAACACAGCGAGCTGCAATGCCGTAACCTGCTGCAGAGGAAGGAGTACGAACCTGGGATGATAGAGGAAGCGCTGTCTCGCTGCCGGGAACTGAATTATCTGAATAATGCCCGCTTCGCGGAGGTGCTGGTTCGGTCCTACATCGCCCGGAAGGCAAGCAGACGCGCCATCATCGCCAAATTGCGCGAACAAAGAATTTCCGCTGATATCTGGGAACCGCTTCTAAATGAGCTTTACCCTCGCCAGCAGGCCAAAGAAAACATCGGTGAATTGCTGGCTAAATACTACGTGGCGCATCGCGACCTGCCCACTAATAAGCTCAAGGAAAAATCTTTCAACTACCTCTTCCGCAAAGGTTTTGACCTTGCGGACATCCAAAGCGCCTGGGATGATTTGTTTTGAACTAAGCTATAGATTTTCCAAATAATCTGTCAAACTGGCGGCTCCGGCGCCAAAACCAATGCTAATGACGATGGCCAGGGCTATGCCGATCACCATGAATACCAGGTAAGCGCGGGCGAAATTGCGGCGGTTTGGGTTTTCTGTGCCGCTGGCTGCCCATACGATAAGCAGGATGAGATTCACCAGCGGGATCATTAGCAGGAGCAGCGTTCCGAGCCAGCCACCGGTGCTGATTGCCGGGACGATGTCGGTTTGGAGGCGATTATTCTGGTAAGGCTGTTGGATTGGGGCTTGGTATGGGGGATGTTCCATCATAATAACTCCTTATTCAGATAAAGTAACCGGGCTGCGTGCTTTATCAAGCTGAATTTTCTACTCCCACCCGGGCGCAGTATTTATAGATGGGGCATCCACTGCAGCGGGGTTTGCGGGGCGTACAGAGGTTTTGTCCGAAGGCCACCACATGGGAATTGACAGTGAGCCAGTATTTTCCCGGCAGCACTTTGCGCAAGGCCATCTCGGTCTCGAAGGGTGTTTTAGTGGACACATAGCCCCAGCGGTTGCAGATTCGGTGCACATGGAC
>CAXYWN010000291.1:0-1784 GCA_964292625.1 uncultured bacterium | reverse complement strand
GGGAAATTGAAGGCCTGGCCACGGAACTGATCGCCTTTGGCGCCGACCAGGTGATCGAAGTGGACGATCCCGAACTGCAGCATTTTCGCGACAGCCGCTATGCCAGGGCACTCACAGAATTATCCCGAAAATACAAGCCCGCCGTCATTCTCGCCGGCGCCACCGTCACCGGCAGATCCTTTATCCCCCGCGTGGCTATCAAACTGCATACCGGCCTCACCGCCGACTGCACCGGCCTAGAATATGATCCCGAGACCGGGAATCTGCTCCAGACACGGCCCGCCTTCGGAGGCAACATCATGGCCACCATCGTCACTTCAAATCACCGGCCCCAGATGGCGACGGTCCGGCAAAAAGTGATGGACGCCTTACCGCGTGACGATTCCCGCTCCGGCATTGTGATCCAGGAACAGGTGGTTTTCGATTTTGAAGAGGAAGACAGCGCCTGGCTGGGCTTCGAACCAGAGCTGACCACTTTAGCCAATATCACCGAGGCCAATATCATCGTGTCAGGCGGGCGAGGCCTGAAAGACGCCAAAAACTTTGCCCTGCTGGAAGAACTCGCCGCCGCTCTGGGCGGAGCCGTCGGAGCGTCTCGAGCCGCCGTGGATGCCGAATGGATCCCCTACTCCCATCAGGTGGGGCAAACTGGCAAAACAGTCAAGCCCACGGTTTACATCGCCTGCGGAATTTCCGGCGCCATTCAGCATCTGGCCGGAATGTCCTCTGCGGATTACATCATCGCCATCAACAAAGATCCGGATGCCCCCATCTTCAAGGTTGCGGATCTGGGCATTGTGGGCGACCTCTTCGAAGTGGTGCCAGCCCTCACCAAAAAGGTGAAACAACTCCGCCAGTAAGCCCCGCCAACGGGCAAAAACAGCAATGAGCCTGGAAATCTGCGAAATCTTTTACAGCCTGCAGGGTGAATCCACTTTCGCGGGCCAGCCCTGCGTTTTCATCCGTCTCAGCGGCTGCAACCTGCGCTGTTCCTATTGCGACACCCAATATGCGATGGCCCCTGGCAGCGCGATGGAAATCTCCGAAATTGTAAAATCAGTCCAACAATACCCGGCAGAACTCGTGGAAGTCACCGGCGGAGAACCGCTCTGGCAGGATGAAACTCCGGATCTGCTACGCGCCTTGTGTGAAGTGGGATACACCTGCCTGCTGGAAACCAATGGCTCCATCTACATGGAAGACATGCCCGCAGAAGTGATCCGGATCATCGACGTCAAATGCCCCGGCAGCGGCTGCGCGGATTCCTTTATGAAATGGAACCTCAAGCAGCTCCGGCCGCGTGACGAGCTGAAATTCGTGCTAACCAACTACCATGATTACCGCTTCGCCCTGGACTTTATCAGGATAAATTCTCTGGAGGGGCAAATCATTCACTTCTCCCCCGTCACAGCTGTATTGAAGCCGGAAACCCTGGCCAAATGGATGCTGATCGATGGAGTGGCGGCCAGATTGCATTTGCAATTGCACAAATTGCTGAGCCTGCCCTAAACACCATTATCCGCCCTGAGTTCCAGCCTATTCACAACCCGGTGGTTTCTCCCAGACTTCCCCTCTAAGCAAGGGGAACTGTGGGAGAGGTGAACAAGACGTGAGTGGGCTGGAGCTCAGGGCGGGATTATTGAACAGCGTGATTGAGTGAAAACGGGAAATACCTGTATCGCCTTTTTGCGGGCAAATCCAGCTCCCTCGTGTCATTTGGGGCTGGAGCGTATTAGCGCTGCAGGCCATGATTCCAGGACAAATAACAGCCCTCTGGATCCCGG
>CAXYWN010000290.1:0-1792 GCA_964292625.1 uncultured bacterium | reverse complement strand
TCACGGCGGCGCTTCTGAGCGCCCAGAACCTCAACCCCTATGTAAATCTGATCCACAGCTCGCGTTGCGCGGACGGCAATCTGCGCCTGCGCTGGCAGGGCCCCACCGCCTTGGGACTGGACACCCAGTGTTGGTACAACGCCAACGGCACAGCCTGGCAGCAGGCTTCCACCGAAGCTTACAGCGATCTTCAGATGCAAGCTTTGATTCCCTATGAATTTGGCCAAAACACGCGCTTCCGGCTGCGCACCGAACTGACCCTGATGAATGAATCTGTCGTCTATATGCACACGCCCTATTTGAATGCAGATGTCTTTCCTCCGCCAACGGCGCAGTTGGGTCAGATCGCGGTTGACGCTGTCGGCGATTCCGTGACGATCTACGCCCCCGCTTTGGACATCACAGAAAGCTGGTTCGGCGCCACCGAGACCAAGCTCTACTCCGCTTTGGACAATGTTTCCGGCAGCTTCCCCACCCTGAACAGCCTTTTTTCCTACAACCTCTACCTCACCACCCTCATCAATCCCGATACCGTGGTCGATACGCTCACCTACGCGATGGTTTATTCATTTTACATAGCCGACATTATCCAGCCCGGCCTCTACAAACTCAGGTTGGGCGATTCCGGCATCCCCTCATTCACCCGCATCGGCAACATTCAGAACATAGTTCAGGGCGGCAAGCTCTATTTGGCCTGCAATCTGGCCGACCTGACCAACGACCCTGATTTCGGCGCCTGGCCAAACTCTTTGAACGCGCTCGTGGCCACCACCATCACCATGAACCTGACGCTCGATCCAGGCACCCAAGAGGTTTCCTACGGTATTGGGGATATCACTGCGCCGGGAGTGATGTTCTTTGAAGACAACCATTATCAGGTGAACGCAAACACCCTTCCGAGTATTGATTTCCATTATCAGTCTGGCGATTTATTAGTTTTCGACTATGTGGACGCAGACTCCGATTTTCCCATCCTGATGGAGCTGGAGCTGCCCGACGGCCAGATTCTGGAGCCCTTGCCGCAGAGCTATGATTACAGTCAACCCGTCACATACAATGCCCAGCTTCCCGCATCGCCGCCGCCCGCATATGTCACCATCCGCTGCAGCGATAACGGCATCGATATCGTGGAGTATTTGCATACGTTTGTGAGCGTTGCGGACGAAAACCTGCCTTCCCATCCTCTCGGCTGCCGGATGCCCAATCCGCTTAGAAGCGGGGGTGAGCCTTTTCGGATCAGCCTCTCTGGCCTGGCCAAAGAACCCCTTGACGTCCAGATTTACAATCTGCGCGGCCAGAAACTCGGCACTCTCTATGCGGGAAACGCCGTTTCTGGCAGCCTGGAGCTCCCTTGGAACGGAACCCTGGCAGGCAAGCAGCTGGAAAGCGGCCTCTACTTTCTGCGCCTGACCCAGGGAGACCAAATCCTCAACCACCGTTTTGTGGTTACAAAGTAAAGGAAATTATAACTTTAGATGTTTATTGATTATTCTCGAGTCACCGTCAAGGCCGGCAACGGCGGCGACGGTGTGGTAAGCTTCCGCCGGGAGAAATTCATCCCCAAAGGCGGGCCGGATGGCGGCGACGGCGGCCGCGGCGGCTCGGTGATCGCCATCGGCGATGAAAATGTGAACACCCTCCTGGATTACCGTTTCAACAAGCGCTTCCGCGCGGAAAACGGCAAAGCTGGTTCCGGCGCCAGGAAAACCGGTGCCGGCGGTGCCAACATCTATCTCCGTCTGCCTCTGGGCACAGAGATCTTTCGCCTGGAAGAAAACGGCACTAACGTCAA
>CAXYWN010000289.1:0-1800 GCA_964292625.1 uncultured bacterium | reverse complement strand
AGGTTACGATTCTATAATGGGTATTTTGAGGAAAATCTTGCGCAAGTTCGGTTAGACTTCTCCTGGCAGACAGGGGAAGTGAGCGGGAGGCTCTCAAGATATTCAAGGGCTGAAAGAAAGGTTCGGATTAGCGATATTCAGGCGACTCACTCAGTTTGCAAGTGAGCCTGAAAAGAGATAGGCATTTATGGATTTGGAGATGAGATCGCAAAACTGCCTCCGCAAAAAGAGTTGACAATAATGGCGGGCCTTTTATTCTGTTGCAAGGCGTATTTTCAAGACCTCGCCAGGAGAGAAACCATGCGTAAAACCCTGTACCTGATAGACGGTACGGCGCTGCTGTACCGCTCCCATTTCGCTTTCATCAAAAACCCGCTGGTCAATTCCCGCGGAGAGCACACCAGCGCCATCTTCGGGACGGTCAATTCCTTCCTGTATTTTCTGGAGCAGAAACAGCCCCAAAATATCCTCATCAGTTTTGACCGCAAAGCACCCACCTTCCGTCACGAACTGAGCGAGGCATACAAGGCAAACCGTCCGCCGATGCCGGATGAACTGGCCGCGCAGATCGCGCCGGTACAGGAGTTTTTCCAGCTGATCGGGCTGCCGGAGATATCATTGGACGGATATGAGGCCGACGATGTGCTGGGCACCCTGGCAGAGCGCTTTAAAGACGGATACGACATAGTCTTCGTTACCGGGGACAAGGATTATTCCCAGTTGGTGGAACCCCGGGTGACGATCTTCGATCCCTCCAAGGATATAAGCTACGACCGGGACGGGGTCTTTGCCAAGTTTGGCGTCTATCCGGAGCAATTTGTGGATTATCTGGCCCTGGTGGGCGACGCTTCGGACAATATTCCCGGCGTGAGAGGCATCGGACCCAAGGGCGCAGAAGCGCTCCTGAGAAAATACGAGAGTTTGGAGGAGATCTACGCCCATTTGGAGGATATTCCCGAAACACCGCGCAAAAAACTGCTGGCGAGCAAAGACAACGCTTTCCTTTCCAGACAATTGGCGGAGATTGTGCGCGATGTTCCCATTCCTCTGCCCCAGTTGGAGGACCTCAATTTTGACAGCGGCAAGCTGGTTCAGGCGGGAGATTTTCTTAGCCGCTATGAACTGAATCAGCTAAAACGCAGGATCGAAAACCGCTTTGGACCCAAGGCCCCGGAGCTGGAAAAGCCTGCCAACAAAGAGGAAACACTTACTCAAGGAGATATTTTTGCGACAGAGTCCAGCGGCAAGGACGGATCCTCAGAAAGAGAAATGGCTTTCATCCCGATTTTGGCGACTCCGGAAAATATGCCCCGTCTGCTGGAGGAGCTGCGCCAGGCGGACAAGATCAGCCTGGACACGGAAACCCACTCCCTGGAGCCAGTGGGGGCGAAGCTGGTGGGAATCTCGCTCTGCGTGAAAGCCGAAGAGGCGTGGTATCTGCCTTTGGGACACCAGATGTATGACAATCTGCCCCTCGAACAGACTCTGAGCGCCCTGCAAGAGGCCCTGGGGGACAAAATGATTTTGGGACACAACCTCAAATACGACCTGATCGTGCTTAAGAACACCGGCTGGGAACTGGACAACCCCATCTGGGACACGATGCTGGCAGCTTACGTGCTTCGTCCTGGGATCAATCAGTATTCCCTGGACGCCTGCGCATTGGCGGGACTGGGGCACACAATGATCACCATTTCCAGCCTCTTGGATAAAAAAAGCAACACCAGCTTCGACCTCGTGGATGTGGAAACAGCCTGCCAATACTCGGCTGAGGACGCCTGGGCGGTTTTCCGGCTCCAG
>CAXYWN010000288.1:0-1806 GCA_964292625.1 uncultured bacterium | reverse complement strand
CTCCATGCTGCGTTGTATCTTTGCCTCGGTCTGAGGATCGATGGAAGCTGTGGCTTCGTCCATGATGATGAGTTCCGCGTCGAAGGCCAGGGCGCGGGCAAAGCTGATCAGCTGTTTTTCGCCCTGGGAAACATTCTGGCCCCGCTCTGCCAGTTCGGCCTCCAAGCCTAAGTCCTGATCTTGAATAAACTCGTCCAGCTGCACGATGTTGATTGCCTGGCGCACCTTCTCTTCGGGGATCAGGTCATTGTAAACCCGCACGTTTTCCAGGATGCTGCCCGGAAAGAGGAAAACATCCTGCAGAATCAGCCCAATCTTGCGCCGCCAGGCCCGGAATTCGATCTCAGGGAGCGGTACTCCGTCAACCAGAATGCGTCCTTTAATCACAGGATAGAAACCGCAAAGCAAACTCACGGTGGTGGTCTTGCCGCTGCCGGAAGCCCCGACCAAAGCTATCTTGTGGCCCTTGGGGATGGTGAAGGAAACGTCTTTGAGGATCCATTCCTCATTTTTATAGGCGAACCAAACGTTTTCAAAGCGAATCTCGTGCTCGAAGGAGGGAATTTTGGTGCCGACGAAGATCTCTTCCTCGGTGGTCAGTTCCGTGTGCTCCAGAATGGGTTTCAGAGACACGAAAGACCTCTGGATTTGCATCACGTTTTCCGATATCTGCATCAGCGGCCAAATCATCCGAAAGATATAATCCACAAAAACAATCAGAGTTCCGATGGTCACTGCCCCGGCAATGATACTACTGGAGGTGATCTTGATGATGATGACGAGGAACAGCACCTCAAAGGTGAGCATGAAAACACTTTGGGAACCGTATTCTACGAAGGAGGTGCGGGTTTCCAGTTTGTACTTGGCGTGGGAAGCGTCCTTCAGGTCCTCATAAACTTTATCCTGCTGATTCAAGGCCTGGATGATGGGCATGCCTTGCACGTAATCAGTGATCTTGGCCGTTACCAGCGCGTTCTTTTCCCGGATCATGCGATAGAATTTGGATAGATACTTGATCAGGAAATAGTAGCCGACAATTGCCACCAGCATCAGGGGCAGGATATAGGCCGCCACATGCCAGTCCCTGAGAAACATAACCAAAAAGACGCCGGCAAAGAACAGCAGGTTGCCGATGATGCGAATCGAAAGTTCGGAAAATAGTACCTTCACCCGCTCCGCGTCGGATTCCACCCTGGCAATCAGCTCTCCCACAGGCTGTTGGTTGAACCACTCCACCGGCAGGGTGAGCAGGTGGCGGAAAACCTGGGCCTTGAACTTGGTGATAATCTTCACTCCCAGCCGGGAGAGTAGAACTATCTGAAGGTAGGAAAGGATACCGGCCACTACTACCGCCAGTACAAAGAAGCCACCGAAGCGGTACATTTGGGCCACATCGCCGCTGGGAATGCTTTTGTCGATTATTTCGGCCAGGATAAGCGGATAAAGCAGTTGGATGGCGGAGGTGCAAAGCATCGCGAAAAGCCCAAAAATCAAAAGTCCCAAATCCTTTTTAACAAAAGGATAGAGGAGTTTGAGATAGTATTTTAGGTTAATTTTCTCTTCGGGCATTTTTCCTTCGCAGATACAAAAAAACAATGGTCGGGATGAGAGGATTTGAACCTCCGACTTCTCGGTCCCGAACCGAGCGCGCTAACCGGACTGCGCTACATCCCGACCGGCTTTGGGTATGGATTTTCAGGAGGCAAGTTCTGTCAAGACTATTCTTTGGAAATGGCCTTCAGAAGACGCTCGGCATCCTCTGCAGTGATCTTCCCGCTTTCCAGCATTTGCAGGATCTTAAGACGA
>CAXYWN010000287.1:0-1825 GCA_964292625.1 uncultured bacterium | reverse complement strand
TGCTCGTCCGGTTTGTTCAGTTTATGGGTCAGCTCTTTCTTGAAACTGCGGGGATAGACTTTGTCTTTGCGCGCTTTTTTGAGGATGGAGCAGATGCGAGCGTGGGCGTACTGGCAGTAATAAACTGGATTTTCGTTGTTTTGCTGCATGGCCAGCTCAAGGTCGAAATTCAGATGAGCATTGGCTTTGCGGGCGATGAAGAAATAGCGGGCGGCGTCTTTGCCCACCACGCTAAGCAGGTCGTCCATGGTGACAATCTTGCCGGCGCGTTTACTCATTTTGACGCGTTCACCGCTTTCGAAGAGGTTCACCTGCTGCAGGAAGATAATCTCCAGCATGTCCTCGTCGTATTTCAGCGCCTGGAAGGCGGCCTTGAGGCGGGGTACGTAGCCGTGATGATCGGGGCCGAAAACGTCGATCAGTTTGGTGTAGCCGCGCTGGATCTTGGTAAGGTGATAGGCGAGGTCCGGCACGAAATAGGTGATGGAGCCGTCGCTTTTCATCAGCACGCGGTCTTTATCGTCTCCGAATTTGGTGGAGGAAAACCAGATGGCGTCTTCCTTTTCGTAGGTGCAGTCGGCCTCGGTGAGATAGCTGAGCACTTCCTCCACCACGCCTTCCATGCGGAGGGTCTTTTCCGAAACCCAGCTCTCGAAGTAAACGTCGAAGCGTTCCAGACTCAGGCGCTGCATTTCCAGCAGCTCGTTGAGGGCGAATTCTTTCAAGCGTTCAGTACGCTCTTTTTCCGGCAGCATAAAGATGCGCACGCCTTCGGCCGCGTTAAGTTTGTGGGCCAGGTGTTTCACATATTCGCCGTGATATGCTTCATAGGGAAATTCCCCGATTTTTTCGCCGTGAATCTCGCGCAGGCGGAGTTCCAGACTTTCGGCCAGGATGTCCACCTGGTTACCGGCGTCGTTTATATAGAATTCGCGGGCGGGCTGGAAGCCCACTTTCTTCATCACCCGATAAAGCGTATCACCAAAAGCGGCGGCTCTCGCGCTGACAATGTTCAAAGGCCCGGTGGGGTTGGCGCTGACAAATTCCAGCAGCACTCTCTCTGCCTGGCCGAACTCCGAATTGCCAAAATCGGCGCCCATGAGATGGACGTCCCAAAGCATCTTCTGATACAGCGAGGTGGAAATTCTGAAATTGATGAAGCCGGGGCCGGCGATCTCAACGGTCTTGTAAAACTTGCTTTTACGCAGTTCCTTGGCCAGCTTTTCGGCCAGCTTTTTGGGCGCTGTCTTGTTTTCTTTGGCCAGGACCATCGCTGCGTTGGTGGAGTAATCGCCATTTTCGGGATGATTGGGTACTTCCACCGTGAAATCCCGGGTCGAGGAAAGCTCAAGATGCTCCAGAGCTTCCCTGATGTTTTCATTCAGTAGGTGCTTGATCATCTATTTTCTCTATATTGTTGAGACCGGCAAGTTCCTCGAAGAACTGGTCGATCTTGTAGTATTCTCTTTTTTCAGGAAGGAAGATGTGGATCACCATGTCTCCCATATCCAGCAGTACCCACAGTCCGAAATCCATGCCGGCCTTGCCGAGCACCTGCAGCTTGTTTTCCTTGGCCATGTCCAAAACGTGGTGGGCAATGGCTTTGTTATGCACGTCCGCTGTTCCTTCGCAGACCACGATGAAATTTGTATAGGTGCTGGTTTTGCCCACATCGAAAACACGGATCTTGTCCGCCTGCTTTTCCGCAAGCCAGTTCAGTACAGCTTCGAGCTTTGCGTTGTCCGCCAAATTTATCTCCTTATTCATGGGTTCATATACTCTTTAAAATCTTTCCCCTAGATCATAACAGAAGGGGGGGTGGCAT
>CAXYWN010000286.1:0-1825 GCA_964292625.1 uncultured bacterium | reverse complement strand
CGTGTATTATATCCCAATAATTAGGAGTCAGTATGAAAAAGATGTCCTTAACTTCTCTTCTGCCTGTTGGAGCCGGATACGTTGAGCTAAAACAGCAGGAAAACCGGAGTCAAAACCTCGCCTATCTCAATGGCACGCTAATTCAGAACAATCATTCCTCCAGCGGAGGGATCATGTCCCGCACTTTCGCCGGTGGAGTTTGGGGACTTGCCAGCAGTGCAGAAATGAGTGAGCAAAGCATGCAGAAAGTGATTAAGAAAGCCCTCAGCAATGCCAATCTTCTCTCCCGCAGCGTGAACAAAGGCAAACTGATCCTTCCTGCCGCACCAGCCCAGGGAGAATATCTGCTTTTCACCAAAAAGACGCCGGTCTCCACAGCCGGGAAGATAGAATTTCTCAGTGCTTTGGATAATTATATCAGCACCAAATACCCAGATTTAAGCACCCGCCAGGTTGTGCTTCAACAAGATGAAATGGAAAAATACATCCTCACAACTGATGGCGGCGCTATGCATACGATGACCCCCAGAGCTATCTTGGTTATCGTAATGATGTTTAATCACAATGGAGAATCCCTCCAGCATTATGATGTATTCGGCGGCGTTGGTCAATTCGAGGATAATTTCTCTGATCCCGCGCAGTACTATCCCACAATCGACAAGGTGTACGCCGAACTGATGGATAAAAAGGATGCTGTCCCTGCCCGGGGCGGCACTTTTGAGTGTGTATTGGACGCCAAGCTGGCTGGAATTCTTTCCCATGAAGCCATTGGGCACACCACCGAAGCCGATTTTGTGCTCAACGGTTCCATCGCCGGAGAGTTTCTGAACCAGCCTGTCGCCACCGAACTGGTTACCTTGATTGACGTTGCCCACACCTGGGACAGCAAAATGTGCCCGGTGCCCGTGTTCATCGATGATGAAGGCACCGAGGCCCAGGATTGCGTGATTATCAAAGACGGAATCCTGAAACGCTATATGCACAACAAAGAAAGCGCTCTCTTACTGGGGCATGAACTCACCGGCAATGCCCGCGCTTATGCCTACAGCGATGAGCCGCTCATCCGCATGCGCAACACGATGATTGTGCCCGGCCATGATAAACTGCAGGACATGATTGCCTCCATCGAGGATGGTTATTATCTTGTAACCTCATCCAACGGCCAGGCCGATGCCACCAGTGAATTTATGTTCGGAGTGGGGCTTGGTTATGAGGTTAAAAATGGCAAAATAGTCAAGGCTATCAAAGAAACCAGTATTTCCGGAGTTGCCTTTGATCTGCTCAAAACCGTCACCATGATTTCGGACGATATGGATTGGACGGCAGCTGGAATGTGCGGCAAAAAGCAGATGATCCCGGTTGGAATGGGCGGTCCCGCCATCAAATGCAAAGTCAATATGGGAGGTAAATAATGGAAAAGCGGCAAATAATGAAAGGCATCATCACAACTTTGCAGGAGCGGGGAGCGGATAAAATTGAACTCTGGCTCAGCAACCGAAGCAAAGAAGAATTTAACATCGTCTATAAAGAGCTGAACCTCCTGCGCACTGTGGAAAGCCAAAGCCTCAGCCTCGCTGTGATCAAAGACCAAAAACAAGCCTCCACCAGCTTAAACCAATTCGACGAAGCCTCCATTCAAGCAGCCATTGCAGAGATCATGAGCGCGGTGGAATCCTCCAATGCGGATCCGGCTTTCGATATCTCGCCAATGCAGCCCCCCCAGGTGTTTTGTGATGGCCCAGCCCAGATGGATACGGACAAACTGGTATTCCGCCTGAACGAGTTTACGGAAGCCATGAAGCAGGATTTCCCCCATGTGTTCTTT
>CAXYWN010000285.1:0-1826 GCA_964292625.1 uncultured bacterium | reverse complement strand
GAGGATGTTTTCCACCATCTGTTTTCCGTTGGTGGAAAAGGCGGGAATGCGCACCATATCAGTAAGATAGCGCACGCCTGCGGACTCGTATTGTTTTGCTTTTGCCAATATTTTCTGATACATTTTTAAGTCCCTGAAATATTTCTCTGTTTAGAATCTTTCCCAAAGGGAGGTCGCCAGTTTCCTGGCCTGAGTGCGTACTTCGGTTTCATCCACGTTGAGGGTCAGTTGGCCGTTCCACATCAGGATTTCACCGCCGCAGATAGTGGTGTCCACCCTGCTCTGGGAAATACCGTAGATCACGTGTCCCATCCAGCTTTCGGCGTTCAGCGGGGTATGCGGCTCGTAATCCACCCAGATGAGATCGGCGGCGCTGCCGTCGGTGAGGGTTCCGTGGCCGGGTCCCCAATATTTTTGCGCGATACGCGGGTTGTTAAAGAGCAGTGTGGCGGCGATTTGCATAAAGCCCGCGCTGGGATTTTGCTGCTTCAGATGCTGAGCCCAGAGTCCCACCCGCAGTTCCTCCAGCATATTGGTGGTCATTGCGTCCGTTCCGAGGCCCACCGTGATGCCCAATTCCGCCATTTTGCAGACGTCGGCGATGCCCACGGCGTTGTTGAGATTGGATTGCGGATTGGTGACCACCGCGGCTCCGGATTCCGCCACCAGCATCATTTCCCGGGCGTTGAGATGCACCCCGTGAGCCAGGATGCTCTGGGAATTTACCAGGCCGAAATCACTCAACCTTTCCACCACCCGCTTGCCGTGGTGCCGGATGTTATAAAGCTGGTCGGATTCAGCTTCCGCGGCGTGGATGTGGGTTCCGCAGCCGAGTTTTTTCACCCAATCCGAGATCTGCCCCAAAGTTTTGTCGCTCAAAGTGAAAGCCGCGTGCATTCCGAACAGTCCGCGCAAATACGGGTCCGGATCGGCCTCCATCCGCATCAGCCAATCCACGTTTTCCTGAATGCCTTCCTGACAGCGTTCGGCGCCGTCGCGATCCGAAACCTCATAGCAGAGCGAACCTCTAATCCCAGCTTGTTTGAGCGCTTTGGCGATTTGCGCCAGCGAGCCAGGAATCGCGAAGGGGCTGGCGTGATGGTCGATCACCGTGGTGCAGCCGTGTTTAATGGAGTCGAGCGCCGAAACCAGCGCGCTGATGTGGATGTCCTCCTCCAGCAGCTTCTTATCCAGCCGCCACCAGAGATTTTCCAACACGGCATCAAAATCCGCGGAAGGGGCGGCCTTACCCAATCCGGTCACCAAGGTGCTGTAAAAATGGTGATGAGCGTTGATCAGGCCCGGCATCACGATCTTGCCGGAGGCGTCCAACCGCTCGTAATGGAGCAGCGAAAGTTCGGCGTCGGGCGCCACGCGGAGGATGCGGCCATCCTGGACGAGAATGGCTTCGTTGGTGAGTACGGGGCGGGCGGGATCGAATGTGAGGATGGTCCCGCCTGTGATTATATATGGTTTCATCGGCTCTAACCTCTTGATATTTTATACAGTAAGTTATAAAAACAAGCGCGCCGATTCTGTCAATCAGAATTCTCTGCGCGGATTTACGGGTGGGTTTGGGTATGCGGTTAGACCCGCGGGAGGTGATGTTCAGAGGAGAGGCGTGGGGGCTCTTAGATGGTTGAGTAAACCTTGGTAACGAGGTGTTCCGACCTGGCTTACTGAAAACGGTGATTTATGTATTAAAAAAAGAACTGGATTCCAGCCTGCGCTGGAATGACGAGGGTGGATTCTGGATGTTCGGAGAGGAGGCGTGGGGCATTTTAGATGGTTGAACAACCCTTCCTAACCAGGGTTCCGACCTGGCT
>CAXYWN010000284.1:0-1848 GCA_964292625.1 uncultured bacterium | reverse complement strand
ACGTGCTGTTCGGCGACCAGGCCTGGATGCACCGCTTCACCGCCGGCGCCACCCATTTCCTGCAGACCGACAGGACCGGCTATTCGCGCAGCTATCTGGAACAGATGATGACCAATTTCCTGGGTGGACGCGCCGCGGAGGAGATTGTTTACGGAGAACTGACCACCGGCGCGGGCAACGATCTGGAGCGGGTGACCGAGATTGCCAAAAAGATGGTCTGCTCATGGGGCATGAGCGACGCCTTCGGCCCGATGACCATCGGCAAAGAACAGGGCGAAGTGTTTCTGGGCAAACAACTTGTGGGACGCGATGTGCATAGTAACGAGACCGCGCAGCTGGTGGACAGCGAAATCCGCAGCTTCATCACCCGCGCTTACGACCGGGCGCTGGATATCCTGAAAAAACGGCGCGGATTGCTGGAAAAACTGGCAGCTGAGCTCTTTGAAAAGGAGACCCTGGGCACCCAAGAGATCTTTGAATTCATCCTGGCCGAAATCGGACCGGAGGACCGGGAGCAGGGGTGGGGTAAATATAACAAGGCCAAGGAACTGCGTTTTGAACACAGCGACAAGCTGGACGCCGACACGGTCGAGGAGCCGGAGCCGGATCAGCAGGATTGACTTTCCTGGGACGGCAAGAGATATCCGGCATGTCCATGTGAGGCGGCAAAGCAGTGACGAAGGCTGCGAACTGGTTTTGGAGCAAGACGCGGGAGCGCTTTATCTCGCTCACGGTACGCAATTACCGCCTCTTTTTTGCGGGACAACTCTTTTCCGTGATCGGCACCTGGGTGCAGCGCACCACCATGAGCTGGTTTGTCTATCGGCTCACCAATTCCGCATTTTTGCTGGGCTTGATCGGTTTCTTGAGCATGATGCCCGCCGTGTTTGTGAGTCCCTTTGCCGGGGCTTGGGCAGATCGCTGGGACCGCCGCAAAATCCTCATCCTCACCCAATCCCTCTTCATGCTGGAGGCCGCGCTGCTGGCGGCCGGCGTGCTGAGCGGCTACATCAATTCCGCGCGCTGGTGGCCCTTGATAGTGCTGGCCACGATGCAGGGCCTTATCGAAGGCCTGGACGCCCCCTTTCGACAAAACTTTGTGCTGGACCTGGTTTCCAAGCGCAGTTTGATTCCCAATGCCATCGCCACCAATTCCGCGATGTTCAATTCCGCCCGGCTGGTGGGGCCCTCGATTGGCGGCTTGATGATCGTGGCCTTCGGCGAGGGGATTTGCTTTCTGATCAACGCGGTATCCTATCTGGCAGTGATAGGTTCGCTGCTGGCGATTCGGGTGAAATACCCCGCTCTGAAACCCATTGGCGCTCCGATCCTGACCCGGATCCGGGAAGGCTGGAGCTATTCATGGCACAGCCTGCCCATCCGTTATCTGATCACCAATCTGAGCGTTTTCATGCTGTTCGCGATGTGCTATAGCTCGATCATCCCCGTGTTCGCGCGGGACGTGCTGAAAGGAAATGCCGGCACCCAGGGCCTGATGCTCAGTTTTGCCGGGATTGGTTCTCTGGCCAGCGCTTTCTATATGGCGGGCCGGAAAACTATCAAAGGACTGCCATGGGTCACAGCGGTGATGGGTTCCATAAGCTGCCTGGCCTTGATCGGCCTGGCGCAGAGCCGCAGCACCCCTCTCAGTTTGATTTTCATGGTTTTCATCGGCCTGGGGATGACCATGCTGATGAGCTCGACCAACACAATTTTGCAGAGCGTGGCCGATCCCGGGATGCGAGGCCGCGTGCTGAGCGTCTATACGATGTCTTTCCAATCCATCACGCCCTTTGGCAGCCTGATGATCGGCTTTCTCACCCGGCAACTGGGGCCGCGCATCGCGCT
>CAXYWN010000283.1:0-1855 GCA_964292625.1 uncultured bacterium | reverse complement strand
CGCACATGGCCTGATAGCAGCAGATCGCGTTGTACCAGAGGGCGTTGATCTCGACCGGCGCTCCGTTGCGTGGAGTTGCAGGTTTGCCATCCACTCTCACGTCCATCCAAGTGGCGTGGGCAAATTCTTCCTTCAGTTCGATCAAGCCATCCGCACGCACAAAGAACGGATATTGGTAATTGGTCAAAATGCCGTTCAGAACTTCCTCGATCAGCTTGATGCTCTCTTTCCAAAAGGCTTTGTCTTGTTTATATTTTCCCAGTTTCCACAGCAGAATCACCAGCCAGAGCGTGGCGTCCACGGTGTCGTAATTCGCTTCCCGGTCGGATTCCGCGCGCATATTGGGGATGAGTCCGTCTTTCAGATCATGCTTGTAACTGAGTAAAATTCTTTCCACCATATCCAGGTTTTTGGGATTGTGCATCAGAGCGTTGAGCACGATCATGGTGTCCCGTCCCCAAGCCCCGTAATAGGGATAGCCGGCCACAATATCGTCGTTGGAGACGAAGTCCTTGAGCGCGAATTCCAGCAGCTTCAGATAATCTTCATAGCTGTAAAGATAGTTGTCGTCGAGGTCCAGTCCTTCGAGCAGGTTGTCGTCGGTATCCGGCTCCTGCGGAAAATCTTTGGGCTTGGGCAGGCTGGCGTAGCGTTTTTCGATTCTGGCGATCAGCTTGTCCGGATTTGCCACCGGTTGATCGGCGAAAACCAGGGTCTTACTTTCCCCGATATCGAGAGTGAAGTTCAGCTCGAAAAGGCTGATCTGGTCACCGATGCCGGCGTATCCGCTCATCACTTCCCAGGGATAAAAAACATTGTAATATGTATAGCGGTTGGGGGTGAGTTCCGCGCCTTCCATAAATCCATAAACATGCAGTCCGTTGGCAGGGCGAATGGCCTGGAACATGCAGCCTTCTTCCTTGTTTTCGTAAACGGTATCGAACTGCTCCTGATCAAGACTACCCGGCTGGTTCAGCTTATGATGCTGCACCATGCTGAATTTCGGATGCAGGGTAAAATGCAGCTTGTGATGCCCCAGATTGGTATATTTCACCATCACCGCGTTGGTGTCCGCGTCCATCTTGATCTCTTTGCGAATCAATATATCGTTCTGATGCGGCAGCGCGGAATACAGGAAGGTGGGCCATGGCCTCAGCCACGGTTTCACCAGATACAAAAAGCCTTCCGGATAGATGCAATTGCTGTAGTTATTGCTATCCAGATGCAGGATCTGACCACGCCATTCCACCTTTTCTTCGATCCCCGCCACCAGATGGTGACGCTGAAAATTCTTGTCGCTGGCAATCAGCAACCCGTGGTATTTGCGCTGGTTTATCAGGTTGCCGGTGCCCAAAGCATAGGACCCCAGCTTATTGGTCAGGATCCACTCATGGTGATGTGTCTCCATGAAATAGTTGTTCACTGAACCCCCTTGAATCAGTTGTTTTGTACTTTTGTTGAATTATTTCCACCCCCCTCTTTTCGTCAAGTCTTTTGTTTAAGCTTCTTTATAGACTATACTTGCGGCCATTCAAATCTCTAAGCCACAACAAACTAGCCCAGGCTTATTCTGGAGAATAAACAGATCGGAATCTACGTAGATATGGTGCAAACAGAGTTTCATCGAGACTACATTTTAGATCGAAACACGTTTCCCAAGCCTTCTTCTTAGTCCTGTAGGGATGCTATATTTGCTAAACACCAATAATTTCTGCATCAGCAGCGATTAGCGTGAGTTGGAACATTTTGACCTGAATCACGACAAACTGCCAGCCTGCTTGTTCGGCAACAATTCTATATACCACTTATTGAGCGTGCAAAACTTGCTTAATCATCCTAATCTACGTTGTTTGGC
>CAXYWN010000282.1:0-1855 GCA_964292625.1 uncultured bacterium | reverse complement strand
GATCCCCATACAGATAGAGATCGCCCCTGGCCGTACGGGAACGGATGCGGACGCCATCCACGATCTTAAAGGCGGCGCCGCAGTGGCCGTGATTGGAATTCCCAACCGCTATATGCATTCACCCAACGAAGTGGTTTCGCTTCAGGATTTGGATCACGCGGTTAAGCTGATCTGCGAGTTCATGCTGTCATTAGACGACAAATTCTCGCGGGCGCGCTGCGCGCTCTTAGCAGACATTTATAGCAATCCGACCCCGCCAATTTTTTATTTGGCGGGCTTTTTTGGCGTTTTTCCATCCCTTCACAGCCATCCCCCGACAAACAAGCGGAAATATCAGTTGACGCAAAAGCCACCTTGGTATTTTTGGATTATTATTGTATTAAAAGATACCGAATTTATCAAGGAGAATTGTTATGTCCAAAGACAATCGTCGTGGCAAAGGAATAAAAGACCTACCCAATCACGGGCGAGGCGAATGCCCTGTCTGTCACCGCACCGGGATTAAGTTGCTGAACGAGATCAAGGTCGGCGAGAAGACCGTCAAGGTTTGCAAGAACTGTAAGAACATTGCTGCCGAAAAGCTCGGCGCCTGACGCAGCCATTTTACCCCAGATTCAGATCGCCCTGGAATGACCTTCTTGGGGTGATCTGATTTTTTTATATCATAGATGAGAGCGATTAAAGCCCTTGGGCAAAATTTCCTGAACCAACCTGATATCGCCAGAAAGATAGTTGAACTGGCAGAAATCAAGCTGGGTGAACTGATTTGGGAAATAGGCCCCGGCCAGGGGATTCTCACCCGGGCCTTGCTGGCTGCAGGCGCACGGGTGCAGGCAATCGAACTCGATCGGCGGCTGGAAGCGGTTTTAAGAGAAGAATTTGGTGATTCCATAGACCTGATTATGGGCGATGTTCTGAAACAAGATTGGGTTCAGGAGATAGCCAAAGTAGGCCAGCCTCTGAAATTGGTGGCCAACATTCCCTACAATATCACCTCACCCCTGTTGACCAAACTGGAGAAACATCATCAGAGCTTTGTTTCAGCCACTCTGATGGTTCAGAAGGAAGTGGCCCAGAGGATCTGCGCGGAACCCAACTGCAAAGCCTATGGGGTGATGACCCTGCGCCTAAAACGAATCTTTGATGCCAGTGTGCTGTTGAATGTACCCCGGGAAAATTTTACGCCCATCCCAAATGTCGATTCAGCCGTCCTTTCCCTGAAACCAAGAGCGGTTCCAGCCGTGATACCCAATCTGGATAAATACCTTAAGCTGATCACCCTGGCCTTTTCTCATCGGCGCAAAACCCTGCGCAACAACCTGGCCAGCCTGTTGGACAAGGATGGTCTAAAACGGATTGAAGCGCAAAGCGGCATCGATCTTTCGCGCCGCGGAGAGACTCTCAGTGAAGCGGAATTTATTGCTCTCAGCGCTCTTCTTTAGTCTCGCGCTTACCGGTCTCGCCGGTCAGGAAAATTTGCTGGATTTCAGCTTCTCCGGCAGCGAATTCTCCCGCAATCTGGAAAACAACCTCTATTACCAGATGTCTCCTTTCAAGACCTCATTGCTGCAGATCAGCGCCCAGTCTTTCAGCGAACAACGCCTCAACTTTTCCCAAAGCAGCCGCCGTTCCTTGCTGGGTTTGGATTTGTCTCTCGAACGGGATCTTCTGCGTCACAGGTTCCAATCCGGATATGAGTATCTATACGACTCCAGCGATCTGGACGCTGATTTTTTCCCTTATCGCAATAAAACAGGATTCCTGGGCTACTCGCTGGAATTTGTGCCGGTGGACAGCCTGCTTTTTGAAGCCGGGATTCAGGGTTTCGTGCGCTCCGAGGAAGACCGCTATGTCT
>CAXYWN010000281.1:0-1872 GCA_964292625.1 uncultured bacterium | reverse complement strand
AATACGGAATCAATACGGATTTCATCCGTATTGATTCCGTATTGATACCGTATTGGTCGCGGTGGTCTTTCCTGATTTGAGTTGACACTTCTCATTTATTGGGCTTTCTTGATTAGTCAAGATTGAGCGTCTTTTTACTGTTCAGACGCTTAGGCTTTCAGCATCGGGCTGAGTCAGTTAAGTCAAACGTGGTTTCTGAGCGCAAGCTCCTGGGGATGGGGCTGCAAATAGAACTGGGATGCCAAATAGGGTTTGTCGTATTTGCGGACATAGTGATTGATAATGGTAATAGGCACGATCAGAGGCAGAAGGCGGTTCCGGTAATTACCGATCAGTTCGAGCAGTTCTGCTTTTTCGGAAGAGGAAAGGTCCTCTTTAAAATAGCCCAGGATATGTTGCAAAACATTCTGATGTTTGGCGCGGGTGGCAGGATAAGAGGTTGCCTTCATCAACTGGGCCAGGTAGAGCTCTGCAAATTCTTGTGGCGGGTATTGGGTGACAGCGGCGACCAGTTTTCCCATTTCGCGGTAGATTTGGGGATTGTGCGCCATCAGAAGAAGTTTGTGGCGGGTGTGAAAATCCACCAGAGCGCCGGCGGTGAAAGGCTTGCGGCGAAGCTGAATCCAGCGGTGCATGATGAAGATGCGCTCGATGAAGTTCTCCCGCAGGACAGGATCGTGCAGCCGTCCCTCCTCCTCCACAGGGAGCAGAGGAAAAGCTTTCATAAATTCCCGGGCAAAGATCCCCACGCCCTTTTTTTCGCCCGCTCCCCCATTGGCAGGATAGACCTTTACGCGTTCCATCCCGCTGGAAGGGGATTTGCTTTTGAAAACAAAGCCGCAGAGTTCCTCATCCATGAGTTCAGATAGCTTGACTGCGGAAAATCCCAGCATCCGGGGCGTGTGGTCAAGCAGCGTCTTCACCGTCAGCAGCAGAGGATTATCCACCTTGCCAACGAGGCGCATCGCTTCCCGGGGAACTGGGAGGCCGCATTCCATTTCTGGACACACGGGCACGTAAGTAGCAAAATTACCAAGCGTTTCCACCAGCCACGAATCGTATTTGTGCTGGCCGTCGTAGCGGACTATGTTGCCCAAAAGGCAGGAACTGATACCGAGTTTAAGCTCAGAGTCGGGAGAATCTATATCCATGAGTCACCTCCAAATAGTCTTGTTCATCGACCAAAGTTAAATCTTTCGCGGGCTTTGGGATCATCAAAGATCACTTCTTCGGGATCGAAATCTTTTGGATCGAAATCCTCGCCAACCCAATCGAGTATGTCTTCGTGATCCGGGTGTTTTGGGTCTTCAAGCGCTTCCAGCATATTGTAGTAACCCCAAACTCCGCCGCAGTCTTCCAGAGGGCAGGCGAGTTTCCCGGCCAGGCAGACAGGATAATCCAGTTCCGGATCGGCCGGCAGGATCTTCTCCAACTGCAGCTTGTGAAGCCAGTTGTCGCCAAAATCGTAACAATATTCAGCCTTATTGTTAGTCTCGCTGAAGTAGTCGGCGATTTTTTCCTGCTTGCTTTTCAGATAATTGTTTCCCTCAGGCAGCCCGATTTCGACCATAACATTCTGCAAAGGATTGAGTATATCGAACTGATAGAGATGGCTGTCTGTCCAGCCCATGGCATCCTGAATCGCCACATGGAGGTCCAAGAAACGGTAGGTTTCCGGTACCTGTATGCGTCTCCAGATGGGCGGTTTGGTATCTTTCAAGGTGATCTTGAATTGATACACGTTTTTGAACTTTTTCATCATTATCCTCCAGAAACAGTCAAGCTCAATGAGCTTGGCCCATCGCCTTTTTTCTTCTAATGATCCCGGATTATCAGGACGGGTTCGGGGGGTTTCACCACATCATCCACCGC
>CAXYWN010000280.1:0-1893 GCA_964292625.1 uncultured bacterium | reverse complement strand
TCGTCAATTCCAGATGCACCCCGCTCTCAAAAGCTCGGTTGGTCGTATGTTTTACCGCTTGCAGAGAGGCTCCGCAGTGTTCATGATAAAACTCATCCCGGATGGATTTGAGGTCTATGTTCATCGCCTTGATGAAAGGTAAGAGCTTTTCCAGTGGCTCCGGATTTATGAAACCATTACTCACCAAAACGATGTCCACATCCGGCGCCAGACAGGCGAAATCGTAAACATACTCATACCAGGTGAGCGGTTCGGTATAGGTGAAAGCCACCTGCAGCGCCTCTCCCCCACTTTCCCGGATGATCAGCTCGCGCAAGTCTTTTGGCTCGATGCGTCGGGTGGGACATTGCTGCTGGCTGCTGTCGAAATTTTGACAGAAAAAGCAGTTCAGATTGCATGAATTGGCACCCAAAGAGATTATCTGTGTTCCCGGCCGGAAATGGTAAAGAGGTTTCTTTTCAATGGGATCTCGCGTGATGCTGATGCTTTGGGCATAATTGATGGCAATCAGCTTCCCATCGATATTGCGGCGCCCCCGACAAAGCCCGGTCTCTCCAGATTCCAGATGGCAGCAATGAGGACAGAGCAAACAGCGCACCGCCTGCTCCTCCAGTTTTTGGTAAAACATGCATTCGCTTTCGTTTAAATCGTTCATAGCTTCTGATCTCCAGGGTTCCTGAGAGGAAATTGCTTCCTCTCAAAAAAAAAGGATGCCTTTTCAGGCATCCGAGTATATGGCGGGAGCGACGAGACTCGAACTCGCGGCCTTCTGCGTGACAGGCAGACGTTCTAACCAAACTGAACTACGCCCCCAGCGCTGTTCATTCACTTATCAAGTTTAATCACCCTTTTTTCAGCCGCTTTTTCTGTCAAGCGAAAAATGATCTTTAATAGCGCTCATCGCTGTTTAACACAAGCTGTCATCGAAATCATTTGTAACATATCCGAAAGGCTGCGTTTTTTGAACCCATTGTAAACCGTTATCATGATTTAAGCCGCAGATAATGGAGCATCGTTTCTCCCTGTATCATTCCGGCAAGGCAAACATAGTGCAGAATATACCCAAAAGCCGGAAATGGCTGTTGGGCCCGATATGCTGTGCCTTTCATCCCGGCTAAAGAACAAGTGGGAACAAAGAACTAAGCTTATCAGCCGGCGGCCTGCAAGGATTTTTTGGCGTCCAATCGGCTAATGTCTGCGGCTTTTAGAGCTTATTCCCCACTTCAAGATAGCGGAAACAGTCCACCAGATGGTCGTTGACCATTCCAGCGGCCTGCATAAAAGCGTAGCAGATGGTACTGCCTGCAAACTTGAAGCCCCGCTTTCGGAGATCGCGGCTCATAGCGTCGGACTCCGGGCTGCTGGCTGGGATTTGCTTTTCATCGGTCCAGGCGTTGACCAGCGTTTCACCCTCCGTGAATTGCCAGATATACTTGTCAAATGAACCGAAGTCAGCCTGAATCTGGAGAAAAGCCTGGGCGTTGGAAATGGTGGCGGCAATCTTGAGGCGGTTGCGGATGATGCCCGGATCCAAGAGCAGGGAAGCGACCTTATCCTGCGTGTATCCTGCGATCAGCAGCGGTTCAAAATTATCGAAGGCGATCCGGAAGTTTTTTCGTTTGTGGAGCACGCAGGACCAGCTTAGTCCAGCCTGAAAGGCGTCCAGAACCAAAAACTCAAAAAGCTTGCGGTCGTCGTGGAGAGGAACGCCCCACTCCTCGTCGTGATAGCGCAGCATCTGAATATCGCTGCCCGGCCAGAGACAACGCTGTTTGAGAGTCATAGCTGGGGATTCGTCCGTTTCTTCGGCTTTGGTTTCGGCAATGGCAGCGCGGCCGCGGTGGTCCTGGCCAGTTCTGTCAGCCAGGCATAATCCTCCCACCGCTCTTCCCG
>CAXYWN010000279.1:0-1900 GCA_964292625.1 uncultured bacterium | reverse complement strand
TGGGTTTGGGGTTTATTCCCATTTTTATCCCATCTGCTTAATATGCTTATTTAATCCAAAAAGGGAGGGTCGCCCCTCCCCTTAACTGATGGATTATTGTTTCCAGGAAGGGGATGGGCGGGGAAGAGGTTCCAGAAGGGCCTTCCAACGCCGCCAGAGCCCTCGTAAAGAGTCCTGCCTACGCAGCACCAGTCCGTGTGGGAGATAGCAGTTTGAACGAGTTTTTGGACGGTTTTAGAGGCCTTCTCGCAGTCCTCGGAGTGAGGTATTGGACGTCCGGGGCTGTGGATCTGGAGGCTAATTGATTTGGCGGATGGCTTCGTAAAGGATGATGGAAACGGCGTTGGAGAGGTTGAGGGAACGGATTTGGGGGTCCATGGGAATGGTGATGGTTTGTTCGGGATACTTTGACAACAGGGATTGGGGCAGGCCGCGTGATTCGGGGCCGAAAACGAGGTAATCGCCGGGTTGATACTGTGGTTCCAGATAGCTGCGGCTGGCCTTGGTGCTACACAGCCAGATTCTTTCCGGGGGGCAAAGCTGGAGGATCTCTGCAAAGTCCTTGTGCAGGCTCAGGTCCAGTAAATCCCAATAATCCAGTCCGGCTCGTTTGAGCGCTTTGTCTGTGAGCAGAAATTTGCAAGGCTGGATGATGTGTAGGGTGGAATTGGTGCCCACGCAGAGGCGGCCAATATTGCCGGTGTTGGCCGGGATTTCCGGCTCATATAGAACCACGTGCAGGCCGGTTTGCTCAAGCGGCAGCATGTTTAGAGGCCGGGGAGGCTTTTGATGAGGTGGTCCCAGGTTTGCAGCCAGAGGCTCAGGTTCTCCTGGACCTCGTATTTGTTGAGGCGGTCGTTGACGGCGTACACGCTCCATGGCACCCGGGCAAAACCGCGGGAAAGGGGAGTACGGCCGTTCACAGGCATCATGGCCAGCCTGAACATCACAAATTGCTGAGCCTCGGCGGAGATCAGGTGTTGTATGAATTTCAGCGCGGTGGCGTGGTTGGGGGCATTGGCAGTAATGGCGGCGTACTCCGTGTAGCGAAAAGAGCCTTCTTGGGGAAGCACAGCCTGGATGTGGCTTTCGGAGGGATAGAACTCACTGATCCAGGCCGGAACGGAGTTGAACCCGATCATCAGGCCGCAATCCCCCTTGCGGAGCATGTTCAGACCTTCTGTGTGGTCACTGCAGATTTTGCGGACGTTTTTGCGGAAACTGTTCCACAACTGCTCATAGCCCTGATCGCCGAAGAGGGCGACGGTCCAGAGCAGCGAACTGCGTCCCAGTCCTGAATTGGCTGGATCGCAGAGGACCATTTGATTGAAATAGCGGGCATCCTGGAGTTCTCCGAAAGAGTGAGGCGGTTCGGGATATTTGCGGGAATCATAGATGATGGCCAGATTCGCGGTGGCATAGGGGATGAGGCGCTGGCTCGGATCGCGGGGAACTTCGTGGCTTATTTCCAGCAGGGATATTTCCGGCAGTTCCGCAAAGGGGGCCAGGATCGTGTCCGAGAGGGCGAAAGCGCTGTCGATGCCCAGAACAATATCGGTATTCGGTTTCCCATCAACTATTTTAAGGGAATCCAGCAAGGTGGGCAAATCGGGGAAATAGACAATATTTAAGGCAGTATTGTTTTTCTCGGCGAAGTCTTTCAGGACCACAGACTCGAAGCCGGAGGAGCGGATATGCGGCAGCGAGTAAATGGTTAAAAACGAGGTCGGAGCGGGTTTTTCCACCACTGGTTCAGGTTTATTGCAGCCTCCGAGGGCGAGAATGAGGGGGATTAGAAGCGCGAAAAGCAGCCGGGAACTCTTTCTGTATCCAGGCCCGGCGGTCTTGCGGTCAGGTTCGCAGTTTTGGCTCATACGCTTCCCAGCATGATGTAGGCCAC
>CAXYWN010000278.1:0-1911 GCA_964292625.1 uncultured bacterium | reverse complement strand
TAGTTTCTAAAGAGAATGGGGGCTCCGATTATCTGTTGAAAAGGTACAAGAAGAAATGCGAGAGAGCCGGGATCCTTTCTGAGATCAAGAAAAGACAGGCCTACGAGAAGCCAAGCGTTCGCAGAAAACGCGAAGAAAACGCTTCCCGTCGTAAAATACTCAAGATTCAGCGCAGAATGCAGCGCTACATGAGGTAGCTGTAGGAATTTCCTACCACCTTTCCACCTGAACCGTTTGCAACAGGGATTCGTCCCTGTTTGCTTTTTTATTTAGTAAAAAAGAGGTGAGTAATGGGTTTCATCGACTGGCTGATTGTGATCATTCTGGCCCTGGGAGCCTTCAACGGATTCCGCAAGGGGCTGGTGGCCACGCTGGTTCGCATCGGCGCGGCAAGCGTGGTTTTTCTGCTCATTGGGCAGATCTTTCCGTTGGTAAAGAACGGCCTGATCGTAAACCTCAAGCTGGGCTTGGTCCCGGCCACGATTCTGGCCGCGATTCTGATCTTCGTTGCGCTCGCGGTGATTATCCGTCTCATCCAGCGCTTGTTAATAAATGTGCTCAAAGGCACCCATCTTTCCGGGCTGAACAAGTTTCTGGGCCTGGTCTTCGGTTTTGTCAACGGTCTGGTGGTGATCATCATTATGATGGTGCTGCTGGATTGTGCCCCCCGTATTTCCCAGCCGCTCAAGGACGGCGCCAAACACCGTGTTTACGCGGCAGTGGACACCTTGAAGGAAGATATCTTCGCCACCCTGAAATTTGATGAACGCGACCGCTTCCAGCAAATCAAAGATAAACTCAAGCAAGAAAAAGAAAAGTCCCAAAGCAGCCAATGAACTCTCCCGAGCTTTACGCTGATCTGGAATACGCGCTGCTCGCTGAGCAGGTGGCACAGCGTTGCCACAGCCAGTTGGGGCGTGAGCTGGCCGCGGGCCTGACCCCCCTCTCGGATGTCAGGGCGATCGAATCCAGTCTGAAGCTTGTCTCCGAGCTCCAGGAATGCCTGGAACACGGACTGGATAAAGACCTCAGCGAACTCTCCGAAATCCGTCCCTTCTTCAGTGATGCCCGCTATTCCCTCTTCGGTTACGAAGAATTTCAGCTAATCTGGCTTAACGCCCGCCTGGCCACCGGGATTGCCGCCTCCTTTGAGGCGGTTGAAACTTTCCCCACGCTTCGCCGCCTCTGGAAAAAGGTCAGCTCCCTGCAATGGATCTGCGAACGCTATGAAAAGATCTTCGACCCAGAGGGTGAGGTGCTGGATTCCGCTTCGCCGGAACTGTCCCGCATCCGCAAACGCGGCGCCTCACTCCAGCGCGGGATACTGAAAACGATGCGTGAGATGCTGGGCGATCCCCGTCTGGAGGGCTACCTCCAGGATAAATTTATCACCCGCCGTGATGACCGCTATGTCCTGCCTGTCCGCGAAAGTGCCGCTCCCTACGTTCCCGGGATTGTCCAAAGCCAGTCTGGAAGCGGCTCCACCCTCTTCATTGAACCCCAGAGCGTGGTGCCCCTCAACAACGAACTCCAGCTCCTCAAGCAGGAGGAAAAGCGCGAGATCTTTCGCATTTTCACCGAATTTACGGGCCAGATCAAGGAACAGGAGAAAACCCTGATTGTGAATCAGGAGGCGCTGACGGAACTGGATTTCCGGTATTCATGTGCCAGATTGTGCCATTCGCTTGGCTCCCACGTGCCCCGAATCGTGGAAAAACCTGTCCTGAAACTCACTTCGGCTCGGCATCCCCTGCTTATTCTGCGTCTGGGCAAACCCTCCGCGGTGGTCCCCTTCGATCTCGAACTCGGCTTCGAGGAGAGGATTATCCTGCTCAGCGGACCCAATACCGGCGGGAAAACGGTGCTGATGAAAGCCGCTGGTTTGCTCACCCTGGTGGCGCTTTCCGGCCT
>CAXYWN010000277.1:0-1948 GCA_964292625.1 uncultured bacterium | reverse complement strand
AAGGCTCCATGTAGAGCCCAAAGAGCTCATTATTGCTGTATTACATCAAATGCGCATAGTCCGGGCTCTCCGATACGGGATGATGATAGATATTGGTGATTACCGCGTGGCCCAGCTCATCGTAAAACATATCAACGGCATATTCTTCACCTGCGATGAATTCCTCCAACACAAACTCGTCTTTGGTCAAAATGGATTCAGGGAAGAAGCGGGAGTTTTGGGCAACTTCACTGCGGATTTCTTCTTTCAAAGCATCCAGATCCGTCGCTGAATCAGCAAAGCGGACGCCGGTCCCGAAGAATCCTTTCAAGGGTTTGATCACAATTTTCTTATCCCCAATATCCGCTTGAGAGATCTCATCCAGCCTGCGTTTGGCAAAGTAAAAATCCGGATAGAGGCTGCTGAGGGCTTCTCTACAGAGATACTTATCCTTGAGTTTGTTGATGCCCTCCACGCAGTCGGGATTATCCATTCTCTCAATCACAATGCTCAGTGATGTTTCGGACGGGACATATACCTTGTCTGATGCATTAAAGCGGAGATTGCTTTGCGCAAGTTCTTCCCCGCTCAATACTCTTATTCCCGCTTCGTGAGTATCTATGTACTTGGTGCTATATGTGGTTCCGGTGATGATGTAATTCATTATTGTATCCTTTTATGCAACAAAAATCCCCAATATCTGCCTGTCAAGACATTCCAACGCTGAGTCAGACCTTTTTCTCGACCGGAACACGAAATTGCTTGACTAAAACCAGAGTCAATCCACAATGTACCAAACAATAAAACAAGGAGAATACTCCAATGCGCAATACCCCTCGCTAAACAGCAACAGCCTCAATAAGCACAAATCCCAAAATAGCGACTTCTTCGGAGCTGTTACTGCCGTTCCCTATGCTTGATAGAGGAGATAAAATGCAGTTTTTACAGCTTAAAAACATAGCTTACACCTACCCCGATAATTACCTGCCCACCCTAAGCGACATCAGTCTGGATATTGCCGATGGCGAGAAAATCGCCCTGATTGGCAGGAACGGAGCAGGCAAAACCACCCTCATCCGCATTCTTCTGCGGCAATTATCGCCCAGCTCAGGTACGATCGCTTATCCCAAAGCCGTTCCCCGGATTGGCTACCTGCCCCAAGACGTGAAGATCGCCCAGAAATTATCCGTGCATGATTATTTGTTCAAGGCGGAGCCGCACTTATACGAGATCCAGCAGCGCATTGAACAGTTTTCCCGGCTGGAGTTTCTGAGCGCGGAGCAAGGCATCCAATTGGCAGAATATTGGCAGCAATACCATGACGCGGGCGCCTCAGACTGGGAAAACAGCGTTCATAAGATACTTGTCGAGATGCAGTTAAGCGATCTGGCAACCCAATCAAGCCGCACTCTTTCCGGAGGAGAATCCACCCGGCTGAAATTGGCGGAGATACTGCTTTCCAGGCCGGATATTCTGATTTTGGATGAGCCCACCAATCATTTGGACACAGTTCAGCTCCAGTGGCTGGAAGATTGGCTTGTCCGCTACAGCGGAGCAATTCTATATGTGTCCCACGACCGCATCTTCATCGACAACACTGCCACCAAAGTGGTGGAACTGCATAATGCCCATGCCTTGGTGCGCGGCGGCAATTACCAAAGTTCCAGGCAGGACAAACAACAGCTAAACGAACACCAGATGGTTCAATACCGCGAAAGGCAACGCCTGGTGCGCAGGCTGCATGAGGCTGCCCAGAAAAGACGGTCATGGGCAAAAAGTTTCCAGCCGGAAACACGCTCTGAAGGCGGAGCCTATGTCTATGAATCCATATCCAACGCTGCCCGCACCATGATGCAGCAGGCAAAGCACATTGAACAGCGGGTCGAGATGCTGCAGGGCAGATTTGCCGTGGAGAAGCCCGTCCGTGAAAGGCTGCATAAAATAGTATTTTCCGATGCGCCGGTATCGC
>CAXYWN010000276.1:0-1984 GCA_964292625.1 uncultured bacterium | reverse complement strand
TCCGGCGGCATCACCGTGGTAAGGCATATTTATCCTTGTGGCGTACCGGGATAAGAGATATATCTGATCTTCCGTGAGCGAGGTGCCCAAGGAAGCCACAGAATTGAGAAAGCCAGCCTCGTAAAGACGCAGAAAATCGAAATAGCCCTCGCTGATCAAAGCGCTACCGGCTTTTGAGATCTCGTATTTGGTTTTGAAGAGACCGTAGAGTTCGTGGCCTTTGGTATAAAGCTCCGTTCCGGTGGAGTTTACATATTTTCCGGCGGTTCCGCCTTCCTCCAGCACCCTTCCTCCGAAGGCGATCACCTCGCCGATGTTGTTGTGAATGGGAAACATCAGGCGGCCGCGGAAGAAATCCACCAGGTTGCCGGAATAGTTGCCGAAGAGGCCGGATTCCTTGAGCAGCGAGACGGAATGGCCTTCCTTGAGGAGGTGGTTGAGCAGGGCTTTTTCGCTGTTCAGGGCGTAGCCGAGCTCGAGGGTTTTGGCGGTTTCGGGGTTGAAAGAACGGTTGCTGAGGTAATCCAGAACATTCTGGCCGTGCTGGAAGAGGTTTTGGGCAAAGAAATCGCGGGCGGTGGTATAGACTTGGAGAAGCTGGTCGCGTTTGGTGGAGACGGTTTTGGTGCGGTCAGAATCTGGAATGGTGATACTGGCACGCTGAGCGAGCTTTTTGAGGGCTTCGAAAAAAGTTAGTTTTTCATATTCCTGGACGAAGGAGAAGACGTTTCCAGCCTTGCCGCAGGCGAAACATTTGAAAATCTGCTTGGGCTGGCTGACGTAGAGGGAGGGGTTGGTGTCTTGGTGAAAAGGACAGATCCCACGCCAGTTGGCACCCACGTGCTTCAGAGGCAGGTAGCCCTGAATCACGTCAACGATGTCGTTGGAGCGGCGAATTTGCTCGATCAGGCTGTTGTCCATCTATATCTTCACCAGGGTGACTCCGCTGCCGCCTTCGGAGGGAATGGGCGTTTCCAGCGAGATCACCATTTTCTTTCTCTGTAAATAGTCGCGCACTTTCATGCGGAGGGCGCCGGTGCCTTTGCCGTGAACGATCCGCAGGGTGTGGAGTCCGGCGAGGGTGGCGTTGTCCAAAAATTCGTCGATCAGGGGCCGGGCTTCGTCGAAAGTGAGGCCCAGCAGCTTTATTTCATAGCGGGTCTGAGGCGCCGCGTGAGTTCTGGCAACGGGTGGGGAATCCATTTTCTGTGTCTGGGACTTGGCCTGGTAGAGGCTCTCCACCGGCACGCGGAAACCGATCCCGTTCATATCCACACTGGCGTTGCCATCGCGAATCTCCAGGAGGGTGGCCTCGGTTTCGAAACTGGCCAGCCAGACGCGGTCTCCGGGCTGGGGATCACGGGCTTTGCGGTGATCGCCGGTTCCTGCCTCGGCAAGCTCTTCGCGGATACCCTGCAGCTTCTGCGAGAGATCCTGCAATTTCCTTTCCGAGAGTGTTTTGCGTTCCTCCCGATCGAGTTTGCGGAGGCTTTCCTGTTCCTGCTGGTAAAGCTTTTGCTGGGAGATCAGCTCGCTCTGGAGTTCTTTGATGAACTTCTGTTTGCGTTCCTTGAGTTCGTCTTCCAGCTTGGTTTCGCGGCCTTCCAATTCCTGGAGTTTGGCCTCCAGGTTGCGGGTTTTGAGCTGGTATTCATAGGAGGCGCGGCCAAAGGCTTTCTTTTCGGCCTGCATCTTCTTCAGGAGCTCGGTGAATTCCAAATTCTGACTGCCGCTGAGGGATTTGGCGCGGTTGATCAGTTCGGGTTGCAGACCCAGGGAAGAGGCGACTTCGATGGCGAAGCTGTCGCCGGGGATTCCCGTGGCGAAGCGGAAAGTTGGGGTGAGGCTGTTGAGGTCGAACTGCATCGAAGCGTTGAGACAGGCGGGATGGGTCTCGGCGAAAATCTTGAGGGAGGTGTAGTGGGTGGTTACGATGGCCTTGCAATTGAGGTCAGTAAAGCTTTCCAGGATAGCCTGAGCGAGG
>CAXYWN010000275.1:0-1986 GCA_964292625.1 uncultured bacterium | reverse complement strand
AGATCGTACGTACTGCACCCTGTGAAAACCTACCGTAAGGTGCAAAATGTGATGAACCAGTACCGCGGCGACCTCCAACAACATTCAGATAAATAGACGCATCCCCCTCCTCAGTAAAGATAGAGAGTGGCGGGCCCTGTGCCCGGCCCCTTTGTGTTTGCGCAGAATGCCTGTCGTAGCCGCCGGATCCAAAGAAGTCCTGACGTCTTATGGGCGAAAAATCGAGCTGAGATGGCATGCGTGGACAAGGCAGGTGCCTCTTTAGTGGTGATATTTCTTGACAGAGATTGGCTTTTAAAAGAAAAGACCAGCCATGAAAAAATCCAGACTCTATGCCTGCGAGATCAAACGCCACCGTCAGGTGTCGGCGCCGCTTTGCGCGGTTTGCCACCGGGTGACGAAATGCCGCGCGTTCCGCATCTGGTATCACTCGCACCAAAATGAGTATCTGGAATTTGTCCTTGACATATGCAAAAAATTCCCAGACAAATACAAGATGGAGGTATCCTTCATGGCCGAAAAACAAACATTTGTCCAGATCGTGGACATGGCCACCGGAGCGATCGAAAAGATCGTCAACCTGAAAGAGATTGAGGCGATGACGCCGGAGGAAAAGCTGGAGCTTTCCCGCAACAAAAATCTCTTCGTAGTAACCCACCGCCTGGAGCCGATCGTGCGGGTGACGCTGAAAAGATCGACCATCAACGAGCCGATGCAGTTCGGAGAGCCGGAGCCCATCCAGGCCCAGCCGGAAGAAGCAAAAACCAAGGAACCGGCGCCGCCCGCTGGCAGCAAGTCCCGCAAGAAGAAATAGGCGCTGACTGCCCCGGCAAAAATAATCCTTTGCAGAAAAGCGCCGGTGAAAATAATGGTCTAACTGCTAAAAAACAGGCCTCCGCGGCCGGATTCTCGAAATGAAACGAGTCCGGACGGGGAAAAGGAGTCATTATGTTCAAGCTTGAAGAAAAACATCTGGAAGCGGCCCAGGCGATCGCCCGCAAGCATCGCCAAAAGAAAAGCTGCGATAATTGCTATGACCGCGGTTGGATCGGGACCACGGAACAAAATCTGGTGGTTCTTTGCACCCGCTGCGTGGACATGGATGCCGCCATGGAAGATTGGAAGGCCTACGTTTCCGCAAACGAGGACCTGAAAGAGCATTTTAGCGAACTCTTTGAAGAAAAGCCGATCGAGGAAGAAGAAGAGGAACGCGTTTTGCCCAATGCTCACGAACACAAAAGAGAAATTCCCCAAGCTCGGCAGTCTTTCATCCCTGGGCAAAGACGCCCGGGCCACGCTAAGAAAATCGGCTGAGGAAGAGTTTGCAATCTTCCGGCCACACTGAATTCAGCACAGATATAAAACAACCACGATATCAAGGACAACAATCGAGCCTAAATGTATAAAAACATAGACCTTAAAGAAAGCCCCAGACATCTGGAGGCGAGAATCCGCGCCTATTGGCAGGAACACAGTCTCGCGCAAAAGAGCATCGATCTGCGGGAAGGCGCGCCGCAATTCGTTTTTTACGAAGGACCGCCCACCGCCAATGGCAAACCCGGCATCCATCATGTGCTTTCGCGCACTTTGAAGGACCTCACCTGCCGCTACAAGACCATGAAGGGTTTTCAGGTGAAACGCAAGGCCGGCTGGGATACTCACGGCCTGCCGGTGGAGATCGAGGTGGAAAAACAGCTCGGTCTGGAAGACAAAAAAGGTATCGAAGAGTATGGCATAGAAAAGTTCTGCGCCGCCTGCAAGGAATCCGTCTGGAGCTATCTTGGGCTCTGGAGGGAAATGACCGAACTCATGGGGTACTGGATTGATCTGGATGATCCTTATGTGACCATGCACAACAGCTATATCGAATCCGTGTGGTGGATTCTGAACAATTTCTTTGAGCGCGGTCTGATCTACAAGGCTCACAAGATAGTGCCCTATTGCCCCAGTTGCGGCACTCCGCTGTCCTCACATGAAGTGGCTCAG
>CAXYWN010000274.1:0-1993 GCA_964292625.1 uncultured bacterium | reverse complement strand
AACCGGTTTCCTTGTGCATCCAGACGGCAATCGCTTCTCCGCTGGTGACAACGGTTGAGGCTTCCATCGAGGGCACAAAGTACATCTTGATCGGGTTTTTCTTGGTCCCGAGTTCAAAATTCGCCTTCTCCAGCCGGTTGGCGTCGCTCAGGCAGGACCCAAGCAACAGGGCGAGAGCCAAAACTAACAGAGCAGCTTTTCGCATAATCGTTTCTCCAGTTTATTTGCTTAGAATGTTATGTTGATTATCGTTAATCAAATCCATTCCCAATCCTCGAAATACTGATCCACCACCAGCAAGGGTCTGCCGGCGCGGTCGCGGAGTTCAATCTGGGATAGATCGTCCAAAGTTAGACCATCGTGGTTGAAAATGTTGGAAGGGACAATCAGCCCTTCGCCTTTGCTGGCTGAGTGTTGGCCCAGTATGTCCGAAGCCGCCAGCAATCCGCTCACACTGACGTGTCCGCCCAGAAACCGGTTATCAATAGCCTGAACGCGGACGGAAGACTTTTCCAGGGGGGGATTGAGTTCGCCGGCGAACTCTTCCAGGGTGGGCGCAGCCAGATGGGATGTCAGCATCACAAAAGGAATCCCAGCTTTATCCAGTTCTTTGCATAGGGCCCGGCGTCTGCGGCGGAAATTCATGCGGCTGAGACGGAGCATCCCGATGCCGTTTTCCAACTGAGGGAATTCTCCGTAATAGTCGGTTTCCGGGATGGACAGGCCGGCCTGGACGTATAGCTCGTCAGAGGCCTGCACGACTGGGTCTTTTTGCCTGAATTCATCGATGATGGCGATGGTTTCCGCGGCGAGCCAGGGGGTGAAAGGTTGTAACGGTGCGAGCCCATTCCGGTAGCCGCTGAGGCCGACAGGCACCACGCCTATCGATAGCGTATTTACAGAACCGTCGAGCAGATCGCTGAGGGTTTCACGCAGCTTCTCGCCGCAATTGAATTCCGGAACGCAGACGATCTGGAGGTGAAAGCCGATTCCTTTGTCGGACAAAGAACGCAGTATCTTCAGTATATCAAAGTTTCTCGCATATCGCATCATCTTTGACCGCAGCAGAGGGTCCGTACTGTGAACGGACACGTAGAGCGGACTGATGTGCTGATCCACGATACGTTTAAGTTGAGAGGGCCCCAAGTTGTTCAGCGTGATATAATTTCCAAAGACATAGGAAAAAAGATAATCATCGTCTTTTTTGTAGAGGGTCGGGCGCAGTCCGGGAGGCAATTGATCGATGAAGCAAAAAACGCAGTTGTTAGCACAGCATGCCACACGATGTGGCTCAGGTTCGATGCCCAGGGCTTTGTTGGTTTGTCTGAGCACGGTTACCATTTTGGGCTCGCCGTCGGGACTTAGCAGCTCTATATCAAGCTGGTAGTCGTTGGCGTAATACTCGAGGTCAAAAAAATCGTGGATGGGCATGGAGTTGATACTTATGATGCTGTCTCCACCTCCGATTCCGGCTTTGGCGGCCGGGCTGCGGGGCTGAACTTCGAGTACCTTTAACGGCATAATATCTCAGCCGATCTTGCGGACTCTATCGTAACTATATTTGAACCGCTTGATGCCCTCAAAAATAGTTCGGGCCAGGCGTTCCTGATACTGCTGATTGGCGAGCAAAACTTCTTCCTGAAGGTTTGAGATGAAACCCATTTCAATCAGAATGGCCGGCATGAAGGCTCCGCGGAGAACGTAAAAACTGGCCTGTTTCACTCCCCGGTCCTGCCCCTGTGCTCCGGAGACCATATTGCGGTGGACGAGGGTGGCAAGGTCGTTGCTATATTCCAGAAATTCTGTTTGACTCATATCGCTGAGGATAAAATCGAGGGCGACATAATTCTTCTTAGCCCCGGCTCCCTCATAAAGCTCCACCACGTCGTTTTCAAGGGCTTCCACAGCACAGGAATAAGAGGTGGATGAAGTTGTCACATAGTAAGTCTCAAGGCCTATCCCGCTGCGGTTGTTAGTGGCATGGGTGGGCAGG
>CAXYWN010000273.1:0-1995 GCA_964292625.1 uncultured bacterium | reverse complement strand
CCTGCCAAGGCCGAAACTGATCTCACTGGACACCTCCTCGGCCTTGCAAATGCCTGGCGTGGTGGCGGTTATCACAGCCAAAGATATACCAGGTAATCAGCGCTTTGGCCAGATTATCAAAGATTATCCCACCCTGGCCGGCGTGGAGATCAACTCCACCGGCGACGTTTTGGCGCTGATTGTGGCTGAGACACGGGAACAGGCTGTGGCGGCTTTGCCCATGATAAAAGTTGAGTATTTGCCGCTGAATCCCATTTTCGACCCAGAGGAAGCGCTCAAACCCGAGGCCGACATCCTGCATCCATTCTACGGCTCCAATCTGGCCAATCATCACTGCGTGAGACGGGGTGATGTCATTGAGGCAGAGAAAGATGCGGATGTGGTTGTGGAGGCTGAATTCTCAACTTCGCGCATCGAACACGCCTATCTGGAGCCTGAGGCCTCACTCTGTTTTCTGCGTCCGGACGGGGTGATGGAAGTTTACGGAAGTATGCAGCATCCCTTTTCCACCCGACGTTTCGTAGCCTCCACGCTGGGGCTGGAACTCAAGGATGTGGAAGTGAAAACCATTCCCATGGGCGGCGGGTTCGGCGGGAAGGACGACACGGCTGCGCTCACCAGCGCCAGAGCGGCTCTTTGTGCCTGGATTCTGAGGCGTCCGGTGAAACTCACCCTCACCCGTGAGTGGAGCATGCGCGAAAGCTACAAACGCCATCCCTATAAAATCCAGTACCGTATGGGATTAAGTAGCGACGGCTTGATCAAATCGGTGAAAGTCCGGATGGTTGCCGATGGCGGGGCCTATTGTAGTGTGACGCCATGGGTCACGTGGCGCTCGACTGTCCAGTGTTGTGGCTGTTACGAAGTCCCCAACGTAGATTGTGACGTCTATGGCGTCTATACGAACAACGTCTTTTCTGGTGCCATGCGGGGTTTCGGTTCGCCGCAGGTCAATTTTGCCATCGAACAATTGGTGGAAATGGCAGCGGAGAAGCTGGGTATGGACGAGCTGGAATTTCGCCGTAAGAATATGGTGAAACAGGGCTCGACCACCATTACCGGACAGGTGTTGGACACCCACGTGGTTTCCCTGAAACAGGTGATGGACGCGGTCCTGAGCGAGATAGATTATGAGACTAAACGCAAAAATTGCTCCATGGGGAATCCCAATCAGGACGAATGGTACGGAATCGGACTGGCCATCAGCTACCGCGGCATGAGCCTGGGCGCTGAAGGCACCGATGTCAACTCCGCCATCATCAATGCGCAGCCAGACGGCTCAGTGTTGATCGAGACAGGAGTTCACGAAAACGGACAGGGCTCCGAATCCGCGATGATTTTGCTGGCCTCAGAGCAACTGGGTTTGCCGGTGGAGCGCATCCGCTACCGCATGCCTTCCACAGCCAACATTCCAGATGGCGGAACCACAGTCGCTTCCCGGGGTACGATAATGGGCGGAGGGGCCATCGTCAACGCGAGTAAGATACTCAAAGACATCATCATTAAAGCGATGGCAGAGATCGGCGGATACGCTGTTACGGACTTCAAAGATTCTCAGCTTTTGGATGCCGAAGGCCATGTGCTTATTTCTTGGAATGAGGCCATCCAGCTCTGTTTCAACCAGCAAATCTATCCCCACGCTTTTGGGGTGTTCAAGGCCCCGCAGGTCAGTTGGGACGAAGCTACCGGACAGGGAAACGCATATTTCACTTGGGTTTACGGCTGTCAGGCGCTGGAGCTGAAAGTCAATGCCAAAACGGGCGCTGTGACTCTGTTGAATATGGTGGCGGCTCACGACGTGGGCAAGGCTGTCAATCCCGCTCTGGTGAAGGGACAATTTTACGGCGGGATGGCGATGGCAACGGGTTACGCGCTTTACGAAGACTGTCCCTGCGAAAACGGCAGCCCCAAGCCCACAAATCTGCATAATTACCGTCTGGTTCGTAGCACCGAGGTGCCCGAAATGACCGCCATAATCGTGGAAAACCCTGATCC
>CAXYWN010000272.1:0-2058 GCA_964292625.1 uncultured bacterium | reverse complement strand
TGATTCAGTGCTGTTCATCCTCTATCCTTAAGTTCTTAACTGCTGTTTTTGTCCCCTACAGCCCTTGAAGAGGCCCCAGACGATCCGACCTAGAAGCAGGAGCTGGGCGAGCACGAAGATTGGCTTCATGAGTCTGTTTGCGTTGCGGATCACAAGTTTGGAGCCAAGCATATTGCCGGCGATCCCGCAAATGGCGCCAGGGATGGCCAGCGGAAAATAGACCTTTCCGGCGATCAGGAAGGCGGTGAGCGCAGCCAGGTTTGAAGCCAGATTCACCACCTTGGAGTTGCCGTTCGCCACCACAAAGTCGTATTGCATCAGCAGCGCGTAAACCAGGATCAGGAAGGTGCCGGTTCCCGGTCCGAAAAAGCCGTCCCAAAACCCGATGAGCAGTCCCGCCAAACCTCCAAGCAATAGTCTGAGCCAGAGTTTGATCTGTTGGGAACGGTCCCGATGGCCGAAGTTTTTGCGGATGAGGGTCAGCACCGCGATCACGGGGATTACCACAAGCAGCAGCCAACGCAGGAAATCTCCGGAGAGCAGGAGCACAGCGCGGGTTCCCAGATATGAGCCGATCAGCGCCAAAACCGCGCTCACCAAGGCAACGGGGAGGTCGATCACCTTGGCGTGAAGATATCTGCCCGTGCTGAAAACGGTCCCGCAGGCGGAGGAAAACTTGTTCGTGGCCAGGGCGTGGTGCATCGGCAATCCAGCCGCGACATAGGCTGGAAGTGAGATCAGGCCGCCACCTCCGGCGATGGCATCAATGAGTCCCGCCAGAAAGATGAAGGGCAGCACAATCGCGTAATCGAGGACGGTGAGGGAGATCATTTCAGCTATCGGCCTTCATAATTTTGCTCAGAGTTCGGCCTTGAATTCCAGCTTCAGCGAGTGTTTCACATCCTGTCCCGGATAGGCCGTGCCGCTGTATTCGCAGGTGGCGGAACTGAAACTGTTCAGGCGATAAACCGCGGAAACCGACCAGTTAAACAGCAGTCCGGCCCGTTTATCAGGCAGAAAGGTGAGAAAATCACTGCCCTCACGCTGGTTGTAGCGAAGGCCCAGAGTGCCGGTCACACGGGCTTTTTTGCCCCAGACGCCGCGGTAGCCGGGTTCCAAGCCAAGCCCGCGCAGCTGGTAGCCATCCGCGCTATCCTGCCTTAAACCCTTTTCCAGATAGCCGCTCAGGTTCAGCGTACCGATGCTGCTGGTGGAAAAGTTCCTCTGCATCAGCAGCCTGAGCTCGTTTAGGGTGATATCGGAAAGGTAGCGCGAGTCGATCTCATTGCTGTGTCCGTAACGGAGGTTGAAATTGTTGCCCCAAAAGCTCTTAAAATCGAACTCCGCGGTGTAGAGCGCTTCGGATGAACGGGACTGGCTTTGATAGCGGTTATCCAGACTGCGGTTGAACTGGGTGCCCAGACTGCCGATCACGCGGTTGGGAAAGATATCCAGCCACATGGTCTGGGAGGTGCGCTGATTACCAAAGATCGTGGAAGGCGCGCCAAACACGGTTTCCGGATAGAGGAAATAGCCGCGCCAATCCGCCATCAGCGAGTCCTGGAGCGTTCCCTGGAGGATGATGTCGCCCCTGATCCAGCTCCACTTGGGAAAGTAGTTTCCCGGCTTCAGGTAGAGGCTGATCTGGCCGTTAATCTCGGAGCTGAGCGTGCCTCTTCCGCTGGTGATGTAAACGTAGTCCCAATCGCCATCCGGGGTATAGACTCCGGTGCTGTCGTAGAGGCCGAGGCTGTGGCCGAGATACTCCAGTTCGCGGATGCGGGGAAAGAATTCCGTTTGGTTGAGCTGGTAATTTCCCAGCAACATCACGGCCTGTTTGAGGAAATAGTGGGAGTTGCGGAAGGAGGCGAGATTGTAGCTGTTTTTGGGGTTGTCGCCTTCCTTTTGCACCTCGCGGTGGGTGATATCCAGGTTCAGATTGTGGTCGAGCGTGGTGGTGCTGTGCTTGAGGGCGTAGGTCTGGGAGCTCGAGCTGGCGATCCAATCCGTGTCTTTGCGGGAATTATTGTCCAGGGTGAAGCCAAGCTGGGAAAGGCT
>CAXYWN010000271.1:0-2070 GCA_964292625.1 uncultured bacterium | reverse complement strand
ACTGATTGATCATGATGGAGCTGGGCAGATCTGCGCTGGTGTTGCGATAGACGCGGTAACCCATCATCATGGTTTCAGTCTGGCTGGTCCAGTTGAGCTGGACATAGGTCCCGCCGGTGAGAGTGGCGGTGAAGCTGCTCAGTTCCACAGGGGTAACAGGGTCTTTGACCAGCTCGAATTCGATGCTGCCTTCATAGATGTAAGTGTACTTGTTCACAATAGGATGGAAGTCATACATGCCAACGATGATCGGATTTTCTACCCAGTGGTAGCCTGCGGGGGCAGCGGCGATGGTGTAAGTACCCACGAGGGCGTTTTCCGGCACATTAGTGTTGTATTCCACCCAATAAGGAGTTCCGGCCGTGACGTTATAGGTTCCGGCAGGGCCGGTGATTGCCCATTCGCCTTTGCCTGGGTATCCGGCATCAACCACATTAAGCTCAAGTTTGTAGGTGTGGGTATCCGCGAGGGGGGCATCACAGAGTTCAAGGCCATAAAGTCTCAAGCTCTGACTCACACCAACCATGCTGACTTTTCCAGGCACCAGACCAACGCAGATGTCCATACCGCCGGCAGGGTATTCGAAATTGACTTCTGGTATAGCTGTCGCAAGATCAAAGGTCTGCAGTATGGCGCCATCCGCGAGGCTGTATTGGGTAAGAGTGTTTAGGCTCGTACCGGTTTCAGCATTACCCCAAAGAGTTGGCGTTCCCGAGAACTTATCATATCCCAGGCCACCGTTGCTGTCTCCACCAAGAGTAAGGGTTTGGAGGACAGCGCCGGAGCGGCTGATGAGATTACAGGTGCTTGTCCAGCCACTCGAGATCCAAAAACCATCGTTATCCGAATCGTAGGCAATGCCGCGCACACCAAACGGTGCGGGAATGGTTCCGATCAGGGTATTGGTGCCGAAATCCATTATATAGATGGTGGTTGAGTTGGCGGCACCATAGAAATACTGTCCATCATAAGTGAAATCGCGTATTCCAGCCGCTCCCGGAACTGTGAAGATCTCGATAAAGCTGCCGCCAAGGCTGTACTTTCCAAATTTGCCGTCTTGATTCCAGTAAGACGTATAAAGGTAAGTACCGTCAGACGATAAGCCATACTCAAAGTCTGTCTGTGTGTAGCTAAACTGCAGGTCGAAGCTGGCACGATTACCAGTCTCCGCTTGCTGTCCGATGAGCGGAGCACGTTTCACATATTTGGCAGCATCAGCCGCGCCACTGTGGGCATCGAGGGTGAATTCGCCTGCAAAAGCAAGCCCGAGACAGGATAGGAGCAGGGTAAAGAGCATTAACTTTTTCATAACATTCTCTCCTTTAAAGAGTTGTTTGAATTGGCTTAAGGATGATTTTGGGAGTGGCTGTATCAGCCCGGGAATATGAAGTCCCGGCCGCATAGCCGCCCCCGATTTGATTTTGAAGATGAGAACTGAACTTGTTTCGCGTGGCGAGGCATTTGGCAGCCGATCTGAGGTAATGTGAGATATTAGATCTTTTCGAGCTGCGCAAAGCGTGGCTGGGGAAATACGATATTACGGTGGATGGGGTGTGATTTATCAAATTGTTGAAGGCTGTGAATGCTTCTCGGACCTTCTGCGGCGCAGGCGTAAATTGCTGGATCAAGGCATCAATGCCAGGTCTCATCAATACTCCCCTGCCTGGAAACTGGACACATCAGAGCCGCTGAGCTCCAATAATCCCGAGACAAGCATTTGCAGGATGCCGGCCGGCAGTGTTCTGTTCATAGTACCTCTCTCGTTGCCATTCTTTCAGATGCTTGTTTGTTTCACCTTTTCGCCTTGCACAACATATAATTAAGCCTGCTGGCAAGCACTGCGGGTAACGGATTTCATAATAATTTTAATCCCTATTTTCAGTCAAGGATTATTTCCACTTGAACTCCATTCCAGTTTTGAGGTGTATCTTCACATATTCACGAAGGGGGGCTTGATCCGGAGGAATCTTGTTCAAGAGGCGCTTGAGGGCTTGCGATATCGCTTGATAGACCTTGATGATTTCGGGGTTGAACTGCTTGATTTTGTTGCCGGGATAGAGGCATTGGGAG
>CAXYWN010000270.1:0-2072 GCA_964292625.1 uncultured bacterium | reverse complement strand
TGCTGATTTTTATGCCCCCCGCCTTCACTTTCAACTGCCCCACCGAAGTGGAAGACGCCGCTGACAACTACGCCGAGTTCCAGAAGGCCGGTGCCGAGGTGTACATCGTCACCACCGACACCCACTTCTCGCACAAGGTGTGGCACGAGACCTCGCCGGCGGTGGGCAAGGCCACCTTCCCGCTGGTCGGCGACCCGACCCACCAGCTGACCCGCGCCTTCGGCGTGCACATCGATGAAGCCGGCCTGGCCCTGCGCGGCACCTTCGTGATCGATCCGGAAGGCACGATCAAGACCATGGAAGTGCACGACAACGCCATCCCCCGCGACGTGTCCGTGACCCTGCGCAAGCTCAAGGACGCTTGGGAGATCGACCAACTGGAGCAGGCCATCGACGTCACCGGCCAGGGAATTGTGGATATAATGAGTTCCGCGCGGGTCGGAATGAGGGAATATGAACTGGAAGCCACCCTCTTTTACCGCATGCAGATCAGCGGCCTCCCCACCTGGGGTTTCGCTCCCATCATCGCTGCCGGCCTCAACGCTGCCACCCTCCACTACGACAAAAACAATTGCCAAATCAACAAAAACGAACTGGTCTTGATGGACGTGGGCGCAGAATGCAACGGCTACAGCGCCGATATCACCCGCTGTTTTCCCATCGGGCGAAAATTCACCCCACGCCAGAAGCAGATCTACGAGATCGTTTTGAACGTTCAGAAAAAAGTGATTGCCAGCGTGAAACCCGGCGTGAAGCTCTCCGATCTGAACGAAATCACCAAAAAGGGACTGGCCGAAGGCCTGATCGCCATCGATCTGATCAAATCAGAGGCCGAAATCGGCAGATACTATATGCACGGAGTAAGCCATTTTCTTGGCCTCGACACCCACGACCTGGGCGGCAGGGACGCTGTACTGGAGGCGGGGAACGTGGTCACCGTCGAGCCAGGCCTCTATATTCCTGAGGAAAACATCGGCGTGCGTATCGAAGACGATGTGCTGGTAACCAAAACCGGATGCCGGCTGCTTTCTCCCAATATCCCCAAGGAAGTCGAAGAGATCGAAAAGATCCGCGAGCAGGTCCCGGAACAATGATCAGCAAAGCAATCTACCCCGGCACTTTCGACCCCATCACGATGGGTCACGTGAACATCCTGGAAAAGGCCTCAAAGCTTTTTGACACGGTGATCCTGGCCGTTGCCGAATACACAGATAAGGAAAATTTCTTCAGCCTCGCTGAGCGCTTTCATCTCTGCCAGGAATCCGTGAAACACCTGCCCAACCTGGAAGTCCACACTTTCAAGGGCCTGGCCGTCGATTTTGCCCGTTCCCAAAACTGCCGGGTGATGATCCGCGGCTTGCGGGCGGTCTCAGACTTTGAATACGAGCTCTCCCTGGCCCTCACCAACACCAAACTCGATCCCAACATCGAAACGATTTTTCTGCTGCCCAGCCTGCGTTATATGTATCTATCCTCATCGATGGTGCGTCAACTGGCTGAGCTGGGAACGAATCTCAAAGATTTTGTGCCGGAAGTGGTGGCGAAAGCGCTGTCAGAGAAGGTGAGAGATGGCTAAAAAAGCGGATACCATACCCAAGGAAATCACCCAGATATCAGACCGGGCCTTGCCGACAGACGTGAATGCCGAGGCTGGCGTTCTCTCGGCCATGGTGATTGATTCCAGCATTGTGAGCAAGGGCATCGAGACCATCAAGGAAGAATATTTCTCCCGCACTGCCAACAAACTGGTTTTCCGCACCATCTGCGAACTCTTCAACGAAGGCGTGGAGATAGATCCGGTGACCCTGGCCAGCAGGATGGAGCGCAACAAACTCCTGGAAAAAGCCGGCGGAATCCCTTATATCAACGATCTGGCAGATTTTGTGATCTCCAGCGCCAACTTCGATTACCATCTGAACATCATGACCGAAAAGGCCCTGCTGCGGCATCTGATTATCGCCTGCAACGGCATCATAGAATCCTGCTACAGCTCGCCTAACCCGGTGAAAACCATCGTCGATGCGGCCGTACAAGAAATATTCAAGATAGCCCAACTACCTCAACATCAAGGT
>CAXYWN010000269.1:0-2110 GCA_964292625.1 uncultured bacterium | reverse complement strand
AGTTTGCTATGCCATATGTGATACTTAAATCAACATCGACTAAAGTCCAGGGAGAAAACGCAATGGCAAAATCTGGATATGATTCAAAACCATCATTAGGAAATGTGCTTGGGTTCAATTGCTTGGAAAGGGTATAATTCAGGGTCATTTCGCCGGTATTACCAATTGTAAGGGTCTGAGCTGCAGTCGATTCAGGTGCCAGATCCTGAGATAGCGATACAGGGTTCCAGGTTATGGCCGCGGGGGCCTGGGCACCTATCAGGGCTTGATAGGCATTCACCATTCCATAACCAGTATAGCGATCCCAGCCCACGCCTCCGTCAAAAGTCATATCTGTGGCAGTGGAAACCATCGCGGCACGCACTTGGGCAGGCGTGTAAGAAGGGTATTTGGAGATGATCAAAGCCGCTACACCCGCGGCATAGGGTGTGGCGCAGGAGGTGCCGTTGAACCACATGGAATAATCTGTGGTGGAGGATCCTCCAGATCCCGTGATGTCGGTGGCGGGAAGGATCGTGGGAGCCATGATATCCACGGCATTCTTGTCGTCCTGGGTGTTCACACCGTAGTTTGATCCCCACCAGTTCTCGCCATCGGAGGATGTTGTGCTTTTCCTTTGGCCGGTCGGGCTGGCGGCGCCAACGCTGATCACCTTGTTGTGATTGGAGGGATACGCCATTGTGGAGGCATTGCTGTTCGCGGTGGCAGCGAGGAGGGTCACCCCGTGGCTGTATGCATATTCCAGCGCGGCATCAGTGGATGGAGAGTCCCCTTCAGCCGTACCACCTTCGGCTCCGAAGCTCATGCTGGCCACATCAACGTTGTTGTCTCCGGCGTGGATCAACGCGTTTTCTATCGCCGTAAAACCAAGACTGCCATCGGAACTCGCGATCTTGAGCGGCATCACACTGCAGCCGCCGGCGACGCCTGTTACGCCTATTCCGTTATTTGCTATGCCTGCCGCAACACCGGAACAGGCAGTGCCATGGCCTGGATCAGCAGAGTCATCCATAGGGTTAGAATCGTTGTCGCCATAGTCATATCCGGTTACAAGGCGAAGATCCGGATGAGCGGTATCCACGCCCGTATCTATTATGGCTATAACAACACTGGCGGAGCCGTAGCCTTGGGATTGGTCCCAGGCAAGCTGGGCATGGCTGTCAAAACCTATTGTGCCCACTCCAGCGCCGGAATGGCTACCGCTTACATATTTGGGCAACTGAGCTGTGTTGTTGTGTCCCCAGTTATTGGCATAATAGGGGTCATTAGGAATAGCCATGGTGTAGGCAAAATATTCCGGGATCGCTTCTTCCACATAGGGGCTGGAGCGAAAGTTGGTGATGGCCTCTTTAACGTCAGTTCGTCCATCCAGCATAACAATGAACCAGCGGTCGAAACCGGTGTTTTGCTCCCAGGCCCGGTCAGAAACCTGGCGATGGGCGCGAATTACCTGGGTGCCGCCGTTTCTGCCAAACAATTGGTCAAGTTCGGTGATTCCAAAGGCATCGCTTGCAGCATATAATCCGCTGGGCAGATTGGCCCTGCTGAGCGCTGATGAGCTGAGTTTTATTTTGATGCGGTCGGAGGCGTAAGCCGGTCGGGGGACATCACTTTGTCCCCTGATTGATGCAGAGAGCCCGGTCCCTAGAATTAGCCCGACGATAAGTAGATAAGCAACTTTTTTCACGTTGGTTCTCCTTTATCCTCTCGTCCGTATGATGAAAATATCTGGCGATATCTGTCAAGGAAAAAATGTTGTTCGTCATCAATAGATTTTGTAAATATAAAGAGTCACCCAAACCTTCAAATTGGCTCACTTGGACATTTGGGTATAAGTGTTTATAGGGTGCGGAGATATGTTGGACTATGTTTGGACTTGGACATCCGATGTTTGGACGTTTCTGGACGCATTTGGCTCACTGATAACTTCAAATAGCGCTGTTTTTGGACTGGAGTTGGACATCTGCCACCTCCAGTCCAAACTACCGAATTAAAAAAGCCGCAACTGAAGTGACAAAACTCCAATCAGATTTACAACGAGACCCTGATCCGGGTCTATAATCTGCACCTTGTAGTCTAAATTAAATGGTTGCAAAATAATACGTCTATT
>CAXYWN010000268.1:0-2121 GCA_964292625.1 uncultured bacterium | reverse complement strand
CGCAGCATGGGATCAGTTCCTGAAGCTTGCGAACCAGGTCGTTTTGCATTGACTGAGTGAGCGAAAAGCAGATGCCCTTGTTTTTAATCTGCTCGATCACCGCGTTGTCTATCTCATCCTCGCGGTAGCCGATGATGATGGGCCCGTAGGCGCAAAGATAGTCGATATATTCGTTGCCATCCACGTCTTTGATGCGTCCGCCTTTTCCCTCTTCAAAAAAGATGGGGTATTCTCCCTGGACGAAGTTGTAAGGCCTGCGGATGCCGGCTACACCGCCGGGAACGAGAGTTTGGGCCTCAGCAAAGTAGGCCATGCTTTTATCCAGTTTAAGTTTTTCTGTCATAATAATTCTCCTAAATTTCCCAGAGGGAGGCTATTCCCATGCCGCCACCAATGCAAAGTGCCGCCAAGCCTTTGTGAAGCTTGCGCTTGTGCATTTCGTGGAGGAGGGTAACGATGATTCTGGCGCCACTGGCACCAATGGGATGGCCAAGCGCGATGGCGCCGCCGTTAACGTTAACTTTGGCCAGGTCGAGCTTGCCCAGGCCTTCTAATTCCAGACCTTTGAACACGGCCAGGGATTGGGCGGCAAAGGCTTCATTAAGTTCCGCCAGTTCGATGTCGCCATGGGTCCAGCCGGTTTTCCCCAGCAGCTTTTTGATCGCGGGGACCGGACCGAAGCCCATTATGGCGGGGTCCACTCCGGCGGAAGCGGTTCCGGCCAGGGTTGCCAGGATGGGTAAACCAAGTTCCTTCGCCTTTTCTTCACTCATCAGCAGAAGCATGGCGGCGCTGTCGTTGATCCCGGAAGAATTGGCGGCGGTGACGCTGCCGTCTGGTTTGAAAGCGGGGCGCAGCTTGGCCAGGGATTCCACAGTCACGCCCTTGCGGGGGAATTCGTCGGTATCGATGACCAGCGGGTCGCCTTTCCTCTGCGGGATAATGATGGGAACGATCTCGTCCCTGAAGCGGCCGGTCTCGATGGCGATTTCCGCCTTGTTCTGACTGGCTGTGGCAAAGGCGTCCTGTTCCGCGCGGGTGATCTGGTATTTTTCAGCCAAATTCTCAGCCGTGATACCCATGTGGTAATCGTTGAATATGTCGCTCAGGCCATCGCGGATCATCAGGTCGGTCATGGGTTTGTCGCCCATCTTACCGCCCCAGCGCATGTCCATCGAGACATAGGGGATCTGGCTCATATTTTCAGTTCCGCCGGCTACGACGATGTCAGCTTCTCCAGCCGCGATCATCATGGCTCCGAGAGCCACGCTTTTCATGCCGGAACCGCAAACCTTGTTTACAGTGTAGGCCGGGATATGGTCCGGCACGCCACTTTTAATGGCCACCTGGCGGGCGATGTTCTGTCCGTGCCCGGCGCCGCAAACGTTGCCGAGGATAACCTCATCAATCTGTTCGCCGCTAAGGCCGGTTTCAGCGAAAATGGCTTTGAGCACTGCTACGCCCAATTCCACAGCCGATACATTCTTGAAGGCTCCACCGAAAGTACCAATGGGAGTCCGTTTGGCACATACCACAACGGTTTTTCTCATTTTTTCCTCCATATTTTATTTTGTTTTTCTCATTTTATTTTTAGTGCGGTTTTGGTCAACTGCTATTTCAGGTTATTTACTGCCTGCCCTGAAAAGCGAATGCGCGCGCCCATCATGGACCGGTGATAGCGTTGAAGGGACAGCCTTTGAAATCCTTACTGTTTCCGTTTTTGCAGAGGCCGCAATTGATGCATTTATCGGAATCTATCACGGCTTTGTCGCCCACCATCTTGATGGCCCCTTCAGGACAGTAAATGGTGCACAAACCACAACCCACGCATTTTTTCGGGGTAACCCGGTAGAGAATTTTTTTGTCCTCGGTTGCTTTCGTGCGGGGCTTTTCGCCCGCCTTATCAGCTTTTGCACTTGGCTTTACGACAGCGGGGAGGGCTTCATTCTTTTTTTCTGAGGGTGTGGCAGTTTGGGTGAATAATAAAGTGTCCTGGACCAGCTCAGCGGGTAAACTGACGCCAGCTACGCAGCGCCGGCAGCCGATACATTTTTTGGGGTCGATCTTGGCTTTGCCACCTTGCATGGAGATGGCGTCCACCGGGCAAACCGGCACCCTCTG
>CAXYWN010000267.1:0-2132 GCA_964292625.1 uncultured bacterium | reverse complement strand
CGGCCTTGAGCGTCGTAGATGCGCACAATCGCCTTAACGTTGATCCCCGTGACTCAGGTTTTGCAGCGGTACACGATGGTGAGTTTTTCGTTCAGCTCTGGGTTGAATATATTGCGGGAGTTATTGGGATTGCTGATGTTCAGCCAGGCAATGCTGGAGCGGATGGGCACCAAGAGTTTCCCGTTGATGATGGATTGGATCGGAGTGTTGTCGTAAGCAAACGAGACCAGCTCGATCACAGATTCTCCGTAACTGGTGGGTGTTAATTTCAGTTTGAACAACACTTGATCGTCAGCGCTGGAGGTAATCGGTTCCTGGGACTGATACAGCACGTACAGCGAATCGCCCGCATCCGAGATCCAGTATTCGGGTGCGAAAGCTGTCATGGTGCCATCAATCTCCAGGCCGTGGAATTCCATCTTGGCGGGGTCCAGGCGGATGTAAGCACGGTAGGAAGCAATTCCCCACTGCGGTCTGATGCGCGAAGTGAGGATATTAACCTCCACCGGAGTGTCAAGCTCGGCCGTAGTGGTCTGGACGCGCAAGGTGGCGTTGGAAACGTCGTCGATCTGCACCAAATCCGTCATATCGCGGGGGTTGACGCCGTAAAGGTCGAATGAGTAATCCACCACGCCCTGAATACGGGCCCAGTTTTGCCCAACGCTTATCTGCGACCAGGAAAAACCGGTGCGGGGAAAACATTGGTCGTCGATCTGACAGGCGCCGCTGCCGTCATTGACATAAAACTCATTGTAGTTGTTCGGTGCGGTGGTAACATTAACGTTTTCCACTTTCACAAAAACGGTTTCCCATTGTTCGGCGTTCGGGCCGGTGAGGCTGCCAGTGGTTACCAACGCTGGGGGCGACAGCGGATTTCCCTGGCTGAGCACCTGAAAACTGTTGGTGGGCGACATCTCCGTGAAACCGAAGTATTCGGTGATTTTGCCTGTGACCTGAACCTTATCGCCGCGCGCGGGCGCGTACTGATTTGAAAAGATTAGCAGCCCGCTCCAGGGACCACCCTCAGGATCCGATATCACGAAACCCTTGTTGGTGGCGCTGGTGCCGGTGTAAAATACCTCGGCTACCACGATGCCTTGAACCGTAACCACGGTTTCTGCGTAAGGTGACGCGCCGGTGGGCGATTCGGTGTACTGGACGTCATAGCAGCTAAGCACCTGGGCAGTTAACATGCCAGTGCAAACTAGCGCCAGGACGCAAAGTAAGAAATGTCTCATCTATTGCTCCTTGTCTGATAAATTAATTTCGGGGTTGAGCAGCGGCTCCGGTTTCGCAACCTTCTTTCCGCTCACAAAAATCATATCTACGATCAGCAGGCACATCGCGGTGAAGATGGCGCTGTCCGCCACATTGAACACGGGAAAGCGATCAAAGCCCCTGATCAGGTTGGGAATGTCAAAACTGATAAAGTCCGTAACTGCTCCGAAGAGCGGCCTGTCGATGAGATTGTTGCCGATGGCGCCGCCAAGCACCAGACCGAACGCCACCACCTGAATCTTGTGGGTGGCGCGGCGCAGCATCCAGAGGATGAAGATCACCGCCAGCACTGAGATACCGATGAAAAAGGCCTTGTTCCAAAGCGGATTTGGCAGGGACAGGCTGAAAGCCGCTCCGGTATTCTCCACATAACCCAACTGCAGAAACTGCCCAAACCATTTTTCACCCACTGTAATCCAGTGTCCCATGGGGATTTTATGGCGTATCAAAATCTTGGTTGCCTGATCCAGAATGATCACAACTGCCATGATGATGAAAGCCGGATATCGCTTCGGTCTTTCCATACTCTATTTTCTCTGCCGGCGCTTTTTGTCTTCCATCTTGCCCATGCAAACTATACAATATTTGGCGTAGGGGATGATCTCCAGCCTGGTCTCGTCGATACTTTCGCCGCACATCTCGCAGACCGCAAATTGCCCTTCATAGATCTTGCGCAGAGCCTCGTTGAGCAAGCGAATTTTATCCCGCTCATGTTCCATCAACATCACTGTCTGCTCCATCAGATTTGTGTCCGAACCCTGGTCCGCCTGATGATAGGCATAGGATGAAAGGTCGCCGCTGCTTTCGCGGGCTCCGATACTCTGGTCTTTATTTACGTCTTCCACGTAGGCCGC
>CAXYWN010000266.1:0-2161 GCA_964292625.1 uncultured bacterium | reverse complement strand
GCCGATGCTGGAGGCGGCCACGGGAAGCATCGCGGTGAGCTTGGCGCCGTCCTGAGCGTCTGTTATACGGTCCACGGTCTCGAGGTAGTGGTTAAACACGCCTGGCAGGCGATCACGCTCCAGAGGGATGTTTTGGGGCCTTCTGAAGAGTTCCAGCAGCTCGGGGTAGTCGTCGATGGTGAGGAGGGCGCCCGCAGGCGCCTCCGAATCAGGGATTTTGACCGCCGGGGGACTTGGCTCCGTGTCTGTCCGCGGCGCCAGAGCGTTGATCCAGCCTTGTTGTTCGCCGATGAAAAAGAGCGTGCCGATGCCCACGCCGGGATATTTTTTGAGGCGTTCCCAAACCTTGCGGAGCTGCTCCGGAGTATCGCTGTAGTTGGGATTGTAGGCGAATTGCAGCCAATAGACGATGCCATCCTCGCCAAAGTGATTGTAAAGCGCGATGCCGCAGCGAATCCAGTCGCGCTGTTCGAGTTTGCGCGCAGCGAGGAATTCCACCGCGGATTTGGCCTGTGCTTCAGTGGGACCGGAGGCGTAAACTTCTGGGGTTTCACCTATTTGAGGCGGGGCTTGCGGAGCAGGAATCGCCTCCTGCAAAGCGTCGATATCCAGCGGCTCCCCGTCTTTTTGCACGAGGTCCGCATCCCAGCTCACGAAACAGGCGCGGCTCATATCCGGTGTGTTGTCCGGCGTCAATCCCACGCTGTCCTCCACTTCGCGGGTGAGGGCCGTCCAGATGCGGGCATATTCGCTTTTATCGGTGATGGCGCGGCTGAAAGGAATCACCACCTTGAGTCCGTCCACGGGACTGCGAAAGACCCACAGCGCCCAGGGCAGTTGGATCAGTTTGCTCCGCGCGGCTTCGATGTCCGGCAGCGCATCGAAATCCAGGATGACGCCGTTGGCCTGCACCACATTCTCCTCGCAGCGGCTGTTTTTGAGGATGGCAAAGACGAAATAGGGCAGGCGGAGCTTCATTTCCTTGCGAGCCGCGGGATCCGTTTCCCTGCGGATGGCTTCGATGGGGACGCGCCATTCCCCTGTGGCGATGCGGTTCATAGTCTCCTGGATGGTGCGGGATTCGATTTCCGCGGGGCGGGTGACGCTGCGTCCAAAAGTGACGCGGGATATGGGGTCGAGGTTGTTTTGTGCCATTTAGCACTCCTAATTGTTATTTGGAGGCGTGCCTCCATTAACAAGCGGATGAGGATTTTTTTTGAAGATTTTTTCGCCGACCCCCGTTTTTCTCATCCGCTTATATATAGAGGGACTTGTTTCCCGCCCGCTGATTGAGGCAGATGAGAGCCCGAACAGACAAAACCCAACCGCCGGAATTGGCTTCCAGACTGGATTTCAGAGGCTTTTCAACTCAGCAGGGCAGGCAGGAAGAAACCCTCAAATAATAAACAGGAAGTACAAAATGAAAGTGATCTTCAAGAATTATCTCGCCGGATACACCGGCACCGTGGACGGCATTATCTTCTACTGGGACCCGCGCCTGCAAAGGATTGTGGCACGCAGCAAACCCAAAATGAGAGCCCTCCCCGTGCACAAAACCTTCGGCGACACCGTCCGTAACCTGATGGCCATCGATGTTTCACCCGGCTACCGCGCCGACCTCCGCTCCTACGCCGAACGAAGCTACGGCCTCGCCGAATTCAAGGGCATCCGCCCCATCTGGAACAACCTCTACCTCAAAATTATGCACGGCCTCAAACGAATCGACCCCAGCCTCGACCTCATCAGCCTCACCCGCGCTGAAATCGTCTCCCGTGACCTCCCCTGCCGCACCGTCAAACGCGCCGTGGCTGCCGGTTTGCTGCCCAAAGTGCGCGGCTGGGAAACGCTGGAGCAGGAACTGTGAGACTGACGAGAATCGGACTGGAAATGGTTGAAATCGTCCGTGATTGGGAAGGTGGAACTATGCGGTTTTCGCGGATGAAGCTGGAAATTGTTGAGATCAGCGATGATTGGGAAGAGGAGGAGGATCCGTCATTCCAGCGCCTCTCTCCCCCATTCCAGCCCCTCCCCGTCATTCCAGCACCCTCCCCGTCATTCCAGCGCCTTCCCGTCATTTCAGCACCCTCCCGTCATCCCAGCGCCTGCCCGTCATTCCAGCGCAGGCTGGAATCCAGTTCTTTATCAGCCCCAAACTCCAGCG
>CAXYWN010000265.1:0-2218 GCA_964292625.1 uncultured bacterium | reverse complement strand
TGTGCCACTGTAGGTGGCGATGCCGTACTTGAATTTGACTTTCATAAAGTCCTCCGTTTTTATTACGAGGAAAATAGCTCCCTCTATATATAAGCGGATGAGAAAAACGAGGTCTTACAAAACTATTTTCAAGCGAGGCGTGAATGACCCGATAAAAAGTATTTTTGCGTTTTTAAGGTAACTGAATATAACTCTCCCAAGATAGCCTATATATCTGATTGTATATCGCTTACAGAGTTTTAATCGTTCCATACGTCACACACCTGTATGTTTGGCAAAAATAATCGGCCAAATCCGAGAAATGCTTTGACAATAAAGGGGCTGCCAGGAATATTGCGCTTATCAAAACCATGTGCCATGTCGCCATCTGAACCTGCTGATGCGGGTTTCAGGTATAAATACAAGGCCAGAAATATGCTCCTCCGGGGGCCAAATACGCAAATGCCGGCAGCGCGCCAACGCCACCGGCAGATATCGTAACCATTACATGGTTGCTTTCAAAGACTTTATGTAGTGGACCGCGAAATCTGTCAAGCTAAATGTGATTTTGTGTGGATAACTGTGGATAAGTTTCCCTCATCTTCCCAACCGCGCGCTCCGGCGAAGGAGAACTGATGCCCAACCGCGCATCATTGCAAAAGTATTCGTCGGACGTGAAGTTAACAAATGCGCCCAATCCCAGCGTCACCCGTAAAAACTCATCCCCGATGGCCATCTCATGAACCCGGGGCAAACAGAACAGGGTCTGAAAGACCAGATTGACCTCCGCGCCATCGCCTGGCTGAAAACCAAACAGAAGAAGCTGCTGGGTGCCCGCCTCGCGTTGCAGGCCATTCAGGAGCGGGGGCTGATTGCCCGTGAGTTCCAGCCCGCTTCATCATTCGCTGACGCCAACTGGCAGAGTTGCACCCAGGGTGTCATCCGTGAACTGAAGATGCCCACGTCCGACCCTAAAACCGTTTATGACTGCCGGCAAAGGTGTGCTCAACTGATTCGCGAAACAGAGGCGCATCTGAGCCTCGGGCACGACGAACAGGCCGCAGCGAGCGAGCGTGAATTTGCTGCCATCACCCGCTACCTGAACGAAGTTCTCACCCACCAAGGCAAGCTCAGGCAGTTTCCCAGCACCCAAACCAAGAACTATCAGGCGAATATGCAAGCCTGGTATTACCTCCTGCGGCAGGCAGCCGAAGAGGACCCCGCCATCCAGGATTACCTGAAGTTGCATGTCCGTCCCGGCGAGGCATACGCTTGGGCAGACTGATCCACCCTGGCTGGGGCGTTTGAAACCCAGCCATCCAACCCTTAGCGCGGACGGGATTTTTCTCGTCCGCTGTTTATTTGACGAAGAATTAAACTTGACAAAAATACGAGGCTGGGAAATATTTGGCGCTTGCCAATAATGGCAACCAACGCGGTGAAAGTTTATGAATAAAAAGCCAGGAGAAACTTGAAATGAGTTCACGCACGACAAGATGTCTAATCCTTATGCTAACGGCGTTTGCGCTTCTTTTTGTCGCTTGGGGATGCGTAAAAACACCCGGACTGGCGCGCTATTACCCCGCCAGATTGAACGAAGATGACGATTGGGGCCTGGCAGATGCCGACGGCAATATGATCGTCTCCGACCAGTGGAAAAACGCTCCGTTCTCCGAGAACGAGGGCATCGTCTTTGTGGAAAACAAAGATGAAATGTATGAATATTTCAAGGTGGGCAAAAATCCCCAGAAGATTGGCGACCAATATTTTGCCGCCTCCCACTTCAGCGAAGGCCTCGCGGCGGTGGTAACCGGCCAGGCCAACGCCAGATACATCCAATATATCGACCGCTCCGGCAAAGTGAAATTTGACCTCAAACAACTCAGCGGCAAAAAGATAGTCGCCGCGTCCCGCTTTAGCGAAGGCCTCGCGTGGGTGCTGAATGAAGACCAGAAATTCGGCTATATCGACCCCTCCGGCAAAGAGGTCATCAAGTGCAGCTATGATTACGCGGACCAGTTTTCCGAAGGCCTCGCCCTGGTTGGAACCGAGAATGACTACGATGGCAAATACGGTTTCATCGACACCAAAGGCAAGGTGGTAATCCCCTTCCAGGCCAATCGCGGATACGGCAGCTTCAACGAAGGTTTTTGCTGGTTTTTCGATTCGGGCAGCGAAGCTGGCGCCTGGGACGGCAAGTTCGGCACCATCGATAAAAAGGGCAAAACCGTGGTTGCCC
>CAXYWN010000264.1:0-2299 GCA_964292625.1 uncultured bacterium | reverse complement strand
ACTGGTGCTGATCTTCGCCGGATTGATCAAAAAGGGCGTGATCGCGGATTATGTCAGCATCAACTTTGTGGATCGCGTTTTCGACAACCCCGCTCTCTTTTCCGGAGTGGAAAACCTGCTGGCCGTCTATGCCTACGGATTGCAGATCTATTGCGACTTCAGCGGATATTCTGATATCGCCATCGGACTGGCTACCCTGATGGGCTTCAAGCTGCTGCCAAACTTCAATGTGCCTTACCGCGCGGCGTCCATCACGGATTTCTGGCGACGCTGGCATATTTCCCTCAGCACCTGGCTCCGCGATTATCTCTACATCCCTCTGGGCGGAAACCGCAAGGGAAAAGCCCGCACCTACATCAATCTGCTGCTGACCATGCTCCTGGGCGGGCTCTGGCACGGCGCATCATGGAACTTTGTCTTCTGGGGCGGATTGCACGGCGTTGCCCTGGCCCTGGATAAAATGATTCACAGCCTGTTCCGAAAGAGATCCCGGCCAGAAAACGCGCCAGCCGCCAAACCCCATCCGCTGCTTCAGACCCTCGGAGTTTTTCTCACTTTCAATTATGTATCCTTCGCATGGATATTTTTCCGCAGCCGCACTTTTGCCGACGCCGGAACCATGCTCAATCGCATTCTTAGCAATTTCAACGCGCCCATCATCCTCCAATGGCTGGCCCAGAACCAGATGGTGGCAGCACTGATCGTGATCGGTTACCTTTCTCACTGGATGCCCCAAAAACTCTCATTTGGCTTCGAACGCGTCCTGCACAAAACCCCGGTCCCTATCCAGGCACTGCTCCTGGCCATCATCATCTGGGTCCTCTTCCAATTCCGCTCCGCCGGTATCCAGCCGTTCATCTACTTCCAATTCTAAGCGCATAAGCTGTCCGCGGAAATCCATCAATCATTGGTTAGGGATGATTTATTTGGCTAACTTTCAAACCAAGTGCGTAAAGCCCGGAGGGCGACATACCGATAGCGAGGGTGTGAAGAAACTGCTTCAGCCGTTTCGGAACCCCTCGTTAGAAGATTTACTCACCACTTTTTAGGCCCCACCCCTTCCTGGAAAAACCCGCCAGGTTTTTCCAGGAAGAGGTGGGGAAATACGACGTGCATCCATACTGTTTTCATACGAAGGGCTTGATTCGCTGCGCTCATCCGCACCCTCGCTATGAGCTGTCGCCCTCCGGGCTTATCCGATTTGAATGGCTCTAATACCCTCTCAGATTGAAAGCGTGCCATTTCTTTGAAGCTGTGGAAATCTATCAACTCGCCTCCAAGCAAAGAACGTCATTGCCTTACTGACAAAGAAGAATTCGGCTATCTGACTATAATTCAATATATCATAATTGCAATATGAACGTTATATCCTTGTCTCATGGTAAACTATTGAAATACAATCTGATACACCATACACCCCCGGGTGGCTCCCTTATCAATACGGTATCAATACGGAATCAATACGGATGAAATCCGTATTGATTCCGTATTGATACCGTATTGATCGCGGGAGAGAATGGGGATTTTTGCCTACATGTTAGTTTCTGCATATTAGGGAAACCGGGATATCGTGGGTTAGACAAGAACTAAACGAACCAAAAACACTGCTTGACAATCAGGCCAAGCAAACAAATATGGATACAGGAGAATCAGTATAAGCAAGTATCAATTAGAGAGGTTAAAATGAAGAAACTGACTCTTGTATTGTTTTCGCTGTTGTCGCTCGTAGCCCTTGGCGCCCATCCAGCCACGAACGGTTGGGAGCAAATGAAGCTCCAGGGCCGCGTCAAATCAGTAACCATCACCACCGGCGAGGACGAATGTGAATACAACGAAACGTTCACTTTTGGCGAAGATGGTAAGTTCGGGCACATCTTTATCTTTGATCTGGATTATGTATTTGCGGATGGAGATTTCACCTACGAATATGATGAATCAGGGCAGATTAGCTCGCTAACCCGGCCCAGCAACGAAGATAATAGTATCGAAAACTTCCTCTATGACGCTCAGGGCTGTCTCTTTCTCTCCACAAAGAACTCCGAAGGCGCTGGGATTCTATTCACGGAACGAACCTTTTGGGACCTGCAGGGAAAAAAGACCCTCGCCACGATGCATGAATGGAACGATTTGGTTTGGGTGGAAAGCTATTCCTACAACGACATGGGGCAGATTATCCAATCGCTGCGTCCAGCCTCACCCTACAGCCGGCAGGGCTATAGCACCCATGAATATGATGAGCGCGGCAACCGTCTGTTGAGCATAGAGTGGGAGTCGCCAACCGACGCTTACATCCAGACCC
>CAXYWN010000263.1:0-2314 GCA_964292625.1 uncultured bacterium | reverse complement strand
GGATGAGTATCAGTTTTGTTTTCATGTTTGTCTCTTCTTTGGATAAATTTTGTTAGCAGGGTCAGGGTTTGCCGCGTTCCAGCTCGGGCGCCATTTCTTTGAAACTGTTCCAGATGGTCTGGTTGGGTTGACTGTAGGCGTCCGGGGCGTGCGCAAAATCCGGATTGCGGGCCAAAACAAAGTCCTGCAGATGCTGGGGCAGGTCCTCGAAACCGCCGGACAGCTTGTGTCCGCGGCAGACCATCATTAAATTTCCCGGCCTTTCGCCCATCCGCATGAAGGGCAGCCAGGGATAAATCCGGGTGAAGGAATAAAGGGCGGGAACGCTTTGCTGAAGTGGGTCTTCGAGGTCGGCGAGGTTTACCGTAAACTGGGAAATATCCGCCGCCTGATAGGTGTCGCTCTGGGAAAAGAGGGGATATTCCTTGCGGGTAAGGGGGTTGGGGTAAAAGGGAAAAAGGTCGTTGTGCCAGGCGATCTGTCCGTCCAGTTCGGTGGAAGGTAGCACCAGATGCAGCATTTGGAACTGCTCGTCGCTGAAGCGGAGGTCCATATTCGCGGGGTCGTTAAATACTTGGACCACATTAACATCCCTTCCCGAAATGGGATTTAGCCAGGTTTCCAAAATCTCCCCGCTCCGGCTGTCCAGAAAGAGCATAACTTCTTTGCCCAAAAGCAGGTAGCCTCGCTCATCCGGAATTGCCTGGACGATGTTGTAGCCTTCCACATCAAAGAGCTCTTTGCGTTTTTCTCCCGGTATAAAACTGTAAGCTTTTCCCTGCCAGTGAAATACACTTTCTCCGCCGGAGAGGTCGGCCCTGGAGCGGATATAGTTTTCCAGATAATCCTGGTTGGGTCGCTGGATTTTGAAGGAAGCGATGATGCTCTCAAAATCTTCGGCCGACTGCTCGAAATACCAGCCGTCCTCGTTGTTGCAAGCGAGGTTGTATTGCCATTGCAGATGAGGAATCCGGACCGCGATCGCCCTCATCACCAGAGTTCCATAGAGCGTGTATTTATAGTCGATGCGCAGGGCACGGGTTTTGCCGAGGGAGATTTCCCGCGATTCCAGGATTTTGATGTTTTTGGCCCCCTGCTCGGTCAATTCTCCCCGAATTTCTGCCACGCAAGCACGCAGATGGGAGGCATAATCTGCCAGCGGTGCCGACAGGGGAACCACATCCACCCTGAAAATGCTGGGTAGCGAGGCTATGTCGGTTTGCGAGCTGGCCTCAAAAAAACCGCTTTCGGCCAGGCTGCGGGTTTGCCAGTCGGCCGGGTATTGCAGTTGGTAGGTAAATTTGGCGCTCGCGTGCGTGGCAAGGCCGGCGGAGCCTGTCCCAAAAATCAGGGCGGGGACCAGCAAGAGCAGACAGAATATGGTTAGGGAACGCATTTTTCCTCCCTGGAAAGCAATTCTCGCACTTTAAAGCACAAAAATATCGCTATCTAAAAGTGTCAAGCGGGAATCTTGGCGAGCTCCGCAGTATTGTGCCTGATTCCGGTTTCTGCCTTTACGGCCAGCTTCTTGCAGTCTTTGTGTATGTTATTCCTGAAAGCTCTAAGAACTCAAGCTGCAAATGCCCAACACCAAGCCTCGATCGAAGCAGAAAAATCATCTGAATCCCGGCATCCTTCCTTGCTTTCAGCCGTTAAACTTCCTGATAGCCTCCCGCTCACTTCCCCTTGCGGCCACGGGAGGGGCAGGGGAAGCGGAGGAGGCGTGGATAGGCTGGAAGAAAGTGACAACCCAGCTTGATTCTGTCTGCTTAGTTAATCGATTTGAAACATAGCCTTCCTCGGCGAGAGAGGTATTGCTATTAGATGTTTTTCCAAACAGGTTTTGAGGGAATTTGAGCCTTTTGTTTTGCGGGCGGGCTTTTTCAAGCTAAACTATCTGAATATGAAAAGATGATGCCTGACAGAGGGAGAAGGAGACATAAAAAATGACCCGAGTTCTGTTGATTATCGTTGTTTTAGGCTTGGTGGCAGCGCTTCCAGCCTATTCGATTACCCAGCTTAACCGAACCTATGTGGATGCCAGCCGCGGGAACCGGCAGATTGGGGCCCAGATCTATTATCCTGTAGCTGACGCGGCAGCACCGCAAAAGGCCAGGGTGGCTTTTCCCCTGCTGGTTTTTGGCCATGGCTGGATTATGCCGCCCTCAACTTACTCGACCCTGCGCAACGAACTGGTTTCCCAAGGCTGGATTATGGCCTTTCCCAGCACGGAGGGGAGTCTTTTCCCCAACCATCTGGATTTCGCGCTGGACTTGAATTTTGTGGCACAAAGCGTTCTGGCGGAGAACTTCCA
>CAXYWN010000262.1:0-2329 GCA_964292625.1 uncultured bacterium | reverse complement strand
GATGGAGCGGATAAAGTTGAACCAGACGTCATTGCCCAGTTTCAGGCGCAGCATATGGAGCACGGAGGCGGATTTTTCGTAGGTGGGCGGCGCGAACATCATATTGTAGTCGGGGTCGAAGATGGTCTGGGCGCCGTTGCTGTTTGACCATGAGATATAATACTGCTGAATTTCGTCCCGAAGATAGTCACAGCCTGCCTGCCAGCCAGAATGATGCGCTTCCCAGAGAAACTCGCCGTAGGTGGCAAAACTCTCCTTGAGCCAGACCTCGCGCATGGTGATGGGTGTCACCAGATTGCCATACCACTGGTGCGTAAGCTCATGCGCCACAATCGATTCATAGTGCTGGTCGCCCGTGAGGTAAGCCGCGCCGAAGGTGGTCATGGTCTGATGTTCCATCGCCGCGTAGGTGGTCATCGGCACCACCATATGGCCATATTTTTCAAAGGGATAGGGGCCATAAACCGAGCTGAAGTAAGCGATCATCGCGGGCAAATTGGCAAAATCCACCTGGGCGTGGTTGAGCTGGCCGGGCGTAACGAAATTCTGGATGGGCAAATCCCCCGCCTGCTGGAGGAACTCGATGTAGGGCGCGGCGGCGAAGCCAACCACGTATGTGGCTATGGGCGAAGAAGATACCCAATGATGCGTGCGAGTGCCGTTGCCGTTGTCCGTGATTCCGCTGCGGATGCCATTGGCGGCGGCCAGCCAGTCCTCCCTCAGCGTTATGTTCCAATCCACCAAAGCTTTATCCCATGGATGGTCGTAGCAGGGCCAGTAATAGCGGCCGGCATCGGGATTGGACAAAGTGTAAACCGCCGCGGGAGTGAAGATCATCCCGATTTGGTAAGGCGCCGGACTGCGGCTGGGGACCCCGGAATAGAAAACCTTGGTCACAAAGGGGTTGCGCATCGCCGGCGGGAGCGGAATCCGGATCACTCCTTCGCTGTGGGTGAAGCCCACAGGAGCGTCGTTGAGCAGCACCTGGCTCACCTGCAGGGAATCGCCTTCCAGTTCATATTCGATGAAGGAGAGCGGCCACTGGGGGCTCACCTGGGCCTCCACCATTCCGGAGATGAACCGCGTCTGCGTGTCGATCTGGAGGTTGATTGTGTATTTGGTGACATCAAATCCGGTGAGCGAATCCGCGCGTTCAATCTCACGCGTGCTCGGCTCCAGACTCCAAAAAGGCTGGGTGCCGTGCAGGCAGGCCAGACCCGCCAAAGCAAACAGCATTAGGCAAAACGACAGTTTAGCGCGCATAAGCGACCTCTTTCGGGACACAAATCCCTGATTTGGACTTGTTTGCAACTCTGACGGAATGGCCGTTTTTTGTCAACCCAATTCGCTGCTTTGCCAGCTTGAAGGCAATTCGACAATTTACCCTTGACCGATGGCACGATTTAGCAGATTGGCCCAATATGAAGGAAACAGCAGTTAGCCTCAATCCAGATTCGTTCCCTGCGGCAATCAGGCCTTACCTGAAACAGGCAAAGCTCTATGACAGCAGTTGTTCCGCTGCGGCGCAAACCATCTATATAGAAGCTTCAGAGCGGGCTTACCTCAAGCTAAGCAAGCAAGGCACGCTTTTTCACGAGATGAAGATGATGCAATTTATGCACAGTCATAGCCTTGCTCCGGCAGTTTTGGCATATATAAGCGAGAATGGCAGGGATTATCTTCTTTCCGCAGCTTTGGAAGGCGAGGACGGCATTGCGGAAAGATATCTGCGGCATCCCGCCCGCCTGGCGGAAGTATTGGGCGCCTCGCTCAGGATTATCCACAGTTTGCCGCTTGAAGGCTGCCCGTTTGCTTCCCTCATGGCGGAAATGATTGCCGAAAGTGAGGGCAATATATTACGCGGATATGCGGATAAAGCTATTATCGGCGAGGATTTCAAAGCCGCGGCCGAGCGGTTTTCGGCCCTCAAACATTGCGCGGTGGACGACGTCATAATGCACGGCGATTACTGCCTGCCCAATATCATTATGCGCGATTTCAAGCTGACCGGCTTTGTGGATTGGGGCACGGGCGGGGTTGGCGATCGGCATTATGACTTGTTTTGGGGTATCTGGACTTTGGCATACAATCTTAAAACCGATATCTACAGGGATGTATTCCTGGATGCTTACGGAAGGCAGGAGATAGACGCGGACAGGCTGGAGCTATGCCGTTTTCTGGCAGGCTTTACTGAATAATATTAAGCTGGCCTACACGCTGCCTGAGCCTCAATAATTTGCTAATGTTTACAGCATCTCCCCCTCATCGCTCTGCTTATCAATACGGTATCAATACGGAATCAATACGGATTTCATCCGTATTGATTCCG
>CAXYWN010000261.1:0-2341 GCA_964292625.1 uncultured bacterium | reverse complement strand
GGGCCATCAGCCCTTCCACTCCCAACTCTTATTCCAGCATGGATTTAAGCATCAGGGCTACGTTAAGGTTGATGTCTTTTTCCCGTGTCTTGTTTTTGCCCACGGCGCCGGGGTCCTTGCCTCCGTGCCCCGGATCCAGCACAATTCGTTTGACGCCTTTGTCAACTGGGCGTGGTACCTGCAAGACTCCATCCTTTAGAACAATGTCCTTGGGAAAATGCAGGGGCAGGTTTTCCCGGATGAATGATTCGGGCAAATAGTAATTCTGACCCTCCTGCAAAAAGGGGAAATGCATGTTGAACACGCCTTCGCCAAAGTTGTAAAAGGAGGAATTGGTGATGAAAATGAACTGCTGTCCATTGTACCAGAAGTAGATACGATGATCATTATACTCGCTGTATTCTACCCTGACCATCGTGTGGAGCAGGGTGTTCATCTCTTCCAGGGCAACGTATCTATGGCCGTCAAAAGTGACTGTGGGCAGTTTTTTGGGTATCTTAGCAGGCATGAAGAGTAGATTGATATCGGCTTGCAGGCAAGATCCAAATAACATTATAAGGACCATACCCAGCAATATTTGTTTTAATTTGTCATGCATTGTGTTTCCTTCCATTAAAATGGGTTATGGTTGCTTCGGAGGTGGATTCCTGAGCGGAGAAAACCGGGGTCCAGTCCGGAGATGGGTCCAGTTCCTGGGAGTAGATTTCCGCGAATCCAAGGTTTTGCGCCAGGTTCAGAGCCTCCTGGTATTCTTCCGCTTGCAGACCCCGGGACAGTTCGGGATATTTGTGCGCATCGGCGGCGGGGTAATATTGGGCCATCAGGCTGAGGGATACTCCTGTTCCAAAGTTTTCGCGCAAGCGGTAGAGAATTTCCTTGGTGCCGGAAAGCCGGTTGGGAAGCACCAGGTGACGGATCAGCACTCCCCGGGTGGCCAGACCAGATTCCGAGATAATCAGTTTCCCAGTCTGCGCGAACATTTCCCGGATGGCGGCCAACGCAATGGCGGGGTAATTCTTTGCTCGGGAGTATTTTAAACCGTAGGCACTATGAGCGTACTTGAAATCGGGCAGATAAATATCCACCAACCCGTTCAGAGTTTTCAGACTTGTTGGATCTTCATAGGCGTTGCTGTTCCAAACTACCGGAATACTTAATCCTTCAGAGCGCGCAAGCTTGATCGTTTTGGCCAATTGGGGCGTATAGTGAGTCGGTGAGACAAGGTTGATATTGTGGGCTCCGGCTTCCTGGAGCCTTATCATCATCTGGACGCATTCCCGTTCGCTAACCTCATTTCCTTGGCCCAGATGTGATAACTGATGATTCTGGCAGAAGACACAGCGCAGGTTGCAATGGGACAAAAAGATAGTTCCGCTGCCGCCGCTTCCGCTCAGCACAGGCACTTCGCCGTGATGGAGATGGACGCTGTTCACGCGCAGCTTGGCTCCAGCACCGCAAAAACCAGTGCCCTCATAACGGTTGACTCTGCAATCTTGCGGGCAAACCTGGCAGGCGAGCAGTTCAGAGTATTTGGAGCTCATTCTTCCTTGAGTGTAAAAGCTTGGGGCAAAAGGGTTTCCAAATCGGTGAGGACGCTGCCCAGGTGATTGGCGTAGATGACCTGTAAACGGGGGTTAAATTCTGCCAAAACCTGACGACAGGCACCGCAGGGAGGGAATATCTCATCTGAATCCACATAGATGGCGATGGCCAGAAAATCTTTCTTGCCCTCGCACACGGCTTGAAAGACTGCGTTGCGTTCGGCGCAGATCGAGAGCGAGTAAGACGCGTTTTCCACGTTGCAGCCCGTGACAATGCTGCCGTCTGCGCAGAGCAGGGCGGCACCGACCCGGTATCCGGAATATGGCGCGTAAGCTGTCGCGGCGGCAGCCTTTGCCTGCGCCAAAAGGAAATCCAAATCTATACTCATGCGTTCCCCAAAAGAGCCAGGATCAGGCCTCCGGCGATCACGGAAGCAATCTGTCCACCAACGTTTACGCTGATAGCCGGCATCAGCAGAAAGTTGAATTGATCTTCCTTTAACCCCATCTGATGAATCACCCGGGCGGACATCGGAAAGGCCGAGATTCCGCAGGCGCCAATCATTGGATTAATTTTGTTTTTACGGAAGAGATTGAGAAATTTGGCGAAGAGCACTCCTCCGGCTGTATCGAAAATAAAGGCTATCAAGCCCAAAGCAAAGATCAGCAGCGTCGTCGGCCGCAAAAAGGTTTCCCCCTTCATCGTGGCGGCAATGCTGATGCCCAAAAAGATCGTTACGAGGTTGGCAAGCTCGTTCTGCGCGGGTTTGGAAAGTGACTCAAGTACGGCGCAATCGCGG
>CAXYWN010000260.1:0-2343 GCA_964292625.1 uncultured bacterium | reverse complement strand
CTGTCAATCCTGTTCATCCCTCATCTATTCCTTCCACGTTCACCGGCCAAACCCCACCCAAATATCAGACCGTTTCTTATCCTGGATCATATCAGAACCTAGTGGTAGAAAGGCTTTGCTCCCCCTCCCTGCGGTCTGGATTGGCATGTTCTCTCATCTGATTATATACGGAGGGCGTCATTCCTTGCCCGCTTTTTAAGCTCGCTCAGAGGCAGGCCAAAAAATGCCCAAAGGTCATAACTGGCCATCGAGCCTGTTCAGCCATCGCTGAAGGCAAGTTCGCTCAGTAACGGAGCAGAGGGTGGGATATGTGGGAATCCTGATGAAAACAGAAACAAGGCTCGCATCAAGCTTATAGAGGAAAATCCACCCTAAATTCTCACCTTCTTCCCGCTCATTCGCAGCCAATTTGCTTCTCGAACACCACTCCTTGCGGCCGCGGGAACTTTACGGGAGACGATCCGGAAGCGAAAGCGCCAGACTCCAGGCTTGAGACAAGCTGTTTGGACAAAATAAAGCGGGAACACAAGGCTCCCGCTGTTATTAAGTAATATGATTTACGGCAGGTCGCGTTCGGCTTGGAGGATGTAGAACTGCCTGGTGATGTTAGAATCAGGATTGAGATGTATAATGCCGAGATCGGTTTGGCCTATGTAGGTTCCTGAACTGGGTATGAAATAGGGATCTGTGGAGCCATATATTTTGAAACGGGATACGGAAATGGGATAGGTGGCCCACACGAACTCGAGGTTATTATAAAAGGGACTATAGCTTATCGTCAAATCCGTGATGGGAGGCAGAGCCAGCCAGGTGGTGTTGGGGATAGTTGACCACAAGTTGTCCGTCTCAATTGTTTCTGGAACGAGGCCATCGGTGTCCACTCTTAGCCAGGATATCCAGGTCCCGGGGATATCGGTGCTGACATTGTTGAAGGTGACCGTCTTGCTCTGACCGGCTTCGAGGGTGGGAATTTCCAGGTAGAAGTCGCCCAGGGTGCCGGCTGCAGGTGCGGTTGGCAGATTCTTGTAGAGATCGACGCGGAAGGGGGTCTTAATGTCGTTGGTGCCGAAGTTTCTCACAGTGACCGTCGCGGTGATGGGCGCGCAGACATATTCATCCGGACGGGTCCAGCTAACATCGGTGATCTGCAAATTCATGTCCGTACCCAGCCAGAAGATCCGATGGTGGGGGTCGTTCTCATAAGCGGCACCGCTGAAGACACCAGAAGAATTTCTGAAATAGACATTTCCTGCGTCAACGCTTTTCCAAACGTTTTTGGATGTACCCCCAGCGTTGGTGGGGAAGGTCACGTTATCAATGAACTTGTCTTCGCTACTATCCATCCACAAGAGGACACCACCGGCGATACCGTTTTGGAAGATGCTGTCGTGGAGACCTTCCGTGCTGGCGCCGGGTTGGATATAAACGCCATTAAGACCGGTATATTCGAAGAGGACGACATTGGCCCATAAAGCACCGCCAGCAAGGACATTGAAGTCATAGTAGCCATTGCTGATATGGGTGAAGGTGGCTCTCGTATCGTTAGATACTCCGTTGGCTTCCAGTCTGCCGCCACTATTGACGTTTATGGCCTTTCCCGCGGCCATCTTGACAGTACAGGCTCTATAGCAATCCAACTTGGCAGCATCGTTTATGGTCAAATTACCCAGGCAATTTAGCGTGCGGTTTTGCATATAATAGGTGCCGTTGTCGATGACCAATTGCCCTCTGATAGTCTCGATGCCTGTGGCCTGCGTGACTTTGTTGCCCAGGCTGGCTTTGTTGATGAGCAGATTGAACAAACTGCTTCCCACGGCGAGTTGGAAATCCAAACCGGTATCTGTGTTTCCTCTCATCTCAAAGGTTCCCCCGGCTGGAATGAAGTCGGTGCGATTGCAAAAGAGATCGCCCGTCGTGGAAACAGTTCCTCCACTGATAGCATAGGTGAGAGCATAGGTGCTGCGGATTTGCAATCCCTGGCTGTGGTAGTGCAATGCTCCGCTGGAGATATTCACCGTCGAGGCGGAGTATCCTGCCCAATAAGCGTCACCGTTGCCACCGTAGATGTTCATGGTGCCGCCAGTTACCTGGATGAGTCCAAAGAGATTGATGCTTTGAGCAGTGTCCTGAGTGATATTCAAAGTACAGCCGGTATCGCAATAGAACCCACCATACATACCGTCGTCAACCAGGTCGGAGATATTCATGGTGCCGCGTAGGTTCACATCCAGATCGCCCGAAGTCCAGTTGTACTTGATGCAGTTCACCACGATGTATTGTCCCGCGGTTCCACTCTCTATACGCAGACCATCGCCGCCGCCGCCGGAAACAATCTATGCTCCT
>CAXYWN010000259.1:0-2345 GCA_964292625.1 uncultured bacterium | reverse complement strand
AGAGAGCATCGAAAAATACGACAAGCTGATCCTTTCTCCTGGCGCGGAACCCATTCGTCCGCCCCTGCCCGGGATTGACGATGAGGCAATTTTCACCCTGCGCAGCGTCCCAGACACCGATCGCATCAAGGAATATCTGGATAATCACCGGGTAATCCATGCCGTGGTGGTGGGTGCCGGATTCATCGGGGTGGAAATGGCGGAAAACCTTCACCACCTTGGCATTATGGTCTCCATTGTGGAGATGGCGCCGCAGGTGATGACCTATCTGGACCAGGAAATGGCCGCCCAGGTGCATCAGCATCTCAAGGCCAAGAATGTGGGACTCTATCTGGGTGAGGCTGTAAAATCATTCGAGCGCGAAAGCAACGGACTGAAAGTACATCTTTCCAGCGGAAAATCCATCATGGCCGACATGGTGATCCTCTCCATCGGCGTGAGGCCGGATAGCCGCTTGGCCGAAACCGCGGGGCTGGAACTGGGACCCAACAAAGGCATCCTGGTCAACGACTATCTGCAGACCTCGGATCCCGAAATTTACGCCGTGGGCGATGCCATCGCCATGGCCAATCCCATCACCGGCAAGACTTTCCTCACCTATCTGGCCGGCCCTGCCAACAAACAGGGACGCATCGTGGCGGACAACATCGTCCTGGGCAACAAACGCAAATATTGCGGCTCCATCAACACCGCCATCGCCAAGATCTTTGATATTTCCGTGGCCGCGGCCGGTATTTCCAGCCGGGTCCTCGAACAGGAAGGCATTCCTTACATCACCTCCACCATCCACTCTTCCTCTCACGCCGGCTACTATCCGGACGCCCTGCCCCTCACCATCAAAATCGCTTTTTCGAGCGTGGATGGACGCCTCTACGGCGCTCAGGTGGTGGGTTTCGACGGAGTGGACAAACGCATAGAAATGCTGGCCCTCATCATCAAGCACAAGGAAACCGTGCACGACCTGGTGGAAATCGAACACGCCTACGCGCCGCCTTTTTCCAGCGCCAAAGACCCTGTGAACCTGGCTGGCATGGTGGCTGAAAACATCCTGGCCGGAATCTCCAAAATCATCCACTGGAATCAGGTGAACGACCTCGACCCCGCCAGCAGCGTGCTCATCGATGTGCGCACTCCCATGGAATTCAGCCTGGGCAGCATCAAAGGCGCTCTCAACCTTTCTGTGGACGAGCTGCGCGACAGGCTGGATGAGGTTCCCAAAGGTAAGAAAATAGTGCTTTTCTGCAGCACCGGTCACCGCAGCTATTTCGCCTCCCGCATCCTGGCCCAGAACGGCTTTGCTGAGGTTTACAACCTCTCCGGAGGCTATATCACCTATGATCAGGCTTACCAGGAACAATCCAACGAGGACATTTTTTCCAAACACTATATCGAAAAGGACGACCAAATGTATAAAAAGGATTCCCTTCCCGCCGCCCCGACTGGAGGACGCACCATCGAAGCTGACGCCTGCGGACTGCAGTGTCCCGGGCCCATCATGCGCCTCAAAATAGAAATGGACAAACTGCTGGAAGGCGATACGTTACGCATATCTGCCACCGATCACGGCTTCGTGAAAGACGTGCCCGCCTGGTGTCAGATGACCGGCAACACCTTCCTGGGCGTCGAGGAGATAGGCAAAAAATATGTGGCCACCATCCTCAAAGGCGGAGTGGAGGAAGCGGGTGCCACCGCCGGGGGCCGCAACAAGACCCTGGTGGTCTTCAGCGACGATCTGGACCGTGCCCTGGCCTCTTTCGTGATCGCCAACGGCGCCGCCACCACAGGCAAAAAGGTAACCATGTTCTTCACCTTCTGGGGGCTGAACGTGATCAAAAAACAGCACAAACCCAAAGTGCGGAAAGATTTGATGGGCAAGATGTTCGGCATGATGCTGGCTGGCAGCAGCCGCTCGCTGGCTCTTTCCAAGATAAACTTCGCGGGAATCGGGCCCATCCTGATGCGTAAACGCATGAAAGACAAGAATGTGGACCAACTGGAGCTGATGATCATGCAAGCCCAGAAAGCCGGCGTGGAATTGATCGCCTGCCAGATGTCCATGGATATCATGGGCGTCATGGCTGAGGAACTATTGGACGGCGTCACCATCGGCGGAGTGGCCACCTACCTGGCCGAAACCGAACAGGCCAACCTCAACCTCTTCATCTAAACCAATGAACAGCAAAACGATGCACTGTATGTAACAGACTGGGAATACCCAGAGCTTAAGCAAATCACAGCCGTCTTACAGCGGCTGTGATTTTTTTTGTTCATCCTGTCGATGTGACGGTTTTTGGTTAACCGATCTTTACCATTTCGCAAAGTTATACACCTGCAGTGCAGTCACT
>CAXYWN010000258.1:0-2370 GCA_964292625.1 uncultured bacterium | reverse complement strand
GCTGTAGGGTACGCTGATGTAGTTCTTGGTACTGGAAGCGGTTGCGATGGCCCCCATGTCGATATCACTGAAGCTGAGGCTGAAATTCATCCATGCGGTCTTTTTGTCCAGGTTGTAGGAACCGCCGATATTCAGGCCGTCAAGGATCCTGGTATGGGCTCCCACGACAATATCGTTGAAACTGTAGGAGGAACGGCCGTCCTGATCATAATCGGTATCCGCGCTCAATTCCAGACGTTGATCCTGAATTGATTTCACAAAGGCCAGGGGACGAATCGCGATACCGGCATGATAGACCGGCGATTCCTCGTAAGGATGGTCCAAACGCAGGGCCATTGACGCAAAGGAATGCGGCCTGTAGGTCAGCGCCGTGCGCCAGTCGCCCTCTCGGATAGTACCGTTTTTCCAGCGGTAGTGAGTTCCCACATACAGGTTCGGAAGGATGCTTTTGGGCAGAAGTTCCGTTCCCAAAGCCAGGGTGTGGAAGTTCACGCTGTTGTCAGCGCTGTCCTTGGCGTATTCATAAGTGTAGCTTAAATTGTCCATATTGGCGAACAGCCAATAGTGTTTGGCGAATTTCCATTCGTCAAGAGTCTGAGCCCAGCCCAATCCGCTGGCGTGGCCTGTTCCCAAAAGAGAGGGATTGGCCAGCGGGATGAAGAGATTATCGATGCTGGCGGTGGGATAATTCATTTCTGTAAGGTCCAGTTCATTCCCGCCAGGAATCGTCTGGGCAAAGATTATTACAGGTGCGATGATCAGGAGCATGATGCTCCACCAACTTTTTCTCATTCAAACCTCCACGGTGAATAATGATGCTTTGTTTGCAAGGACGAGCAGCAACGCTGCATTCCAGAGCCAGGCTCGGAAACCTGACTCTGGTTCATTTCTTTTTTGCCTATGCACTTTTTGTCAACAGAAATTATCATTAGCTGAGTTCCCGGCGCTGGTAGAACCAAGCCCCCGCAACCGCGAAAACCGCGCTAAGGCCCATCTTCACCGCTGAATTCCAAGAGAAGATGGCAGCCCAGCCGCTGGCGATGACGTTCTTCAAAGAGGAAATCTGCAGTGCAGGCCCATTCGATTCGATGCTTACCTGCAGCGAAATCAGCTTTGCGAGATATTCCGTCAGCGAGGGGATTGTCCAGCCGACAATATAGTTCAAGATGCTGATTATGACCTGAATCCCCAGGATCACCAGGAGTCCCATCAAGAGGGATTTGTGTTTGAACAGTCCCGCAAAAAACCATGCCAACGAGCCGGCGAAGAGAATCGTGAAGCTCACTGCGAGGAAGGATTGCAGCCAGCCCATCAACCCATATTGGAAATCCCCGGCCAGGAAGTTTTGGCCAATTAGAGAGGCCAACGCCGCGTTCACCAACGACAGTATTCCAAACAGCATGATCGTGGCGAGGCTAATCATAAAATATTTAACCCCGGCGATTTTCACAAATGATACAGGCTGTGAAAAATGCAGAATCTCGCAGCGGCGTTTGAATCCGCCGTTGATCACACTGTCCGCCAAACTTGCGGACGTGATCACAGCCACTATACCAAGCATGACAGTCACACTGGCTCCTATTTGGTAAAATATCAGGTCATGAGATCCTGCCGCGGCTTCCTGCATGGTCACAATTGCCGCCATCCCATCGCCCTTGATCAATTTGATCAGCCAGCCGAGCAACGCTGTCACGTAAACGCCGCCGGTCACCCAAAGCGGAATCAGGAAGCTCGCCTTGTGAGTGTTCCATTCCTTTTTGAAGAGAGCTTTACACTGCTTCATCGGTACCTCCCACCACGGACAGGAAAATGTCCGCGAGATTGGCCCGGTTGTAGGTGGCGCCCGGGATTTCGATGGCGGCATCCAGCACCGCGCTGATGGAGCCCAGAGTCCTGGAAACCAGGCGGGGTTTAAGGCTCATGATTTCCTCCTGGCGGTCGCTCGGAAGGGTGACCACGCGCAGGCGGGATTTGAGGCTATCCATTTCCTCGTGCAGCAATATGCGGCCCCGGTCGATGAAAATCACTTCCTGAAGCAGGTCCTCGACTTCCTCCGCCTGATGGGTGGAGATGAGGATGGTTTTGTTTTCGTCGAAAAACTCACCCAGGATGGTGTTGAAGAATTCCTTGCGGAAGGCGATATCCAGGCCCAGGGTCGGCTCGTCCAAGAGCAGGAAGCGCACATCCAGGGACAGGGTGATCAGCAGATAGAGCTTGGTTTTCATCCCTTTAGAGAGCTTTCCCACTTTGAGTTTAAGCGGCAGATTACTGATTGCCAGAAGCTTTTGGGCGCGTTCGTCGTTCCAGCGCTCGGTCACGCCGCGGATGTAGTCGATGGTCTGCCCCACCGTCAGGCGGTCGTCCAAACCG
>CAXYWN010000257.1:0-2376 GCA_964292625.1 uncultured bacterium | reverse complement strand
AAAGGTGGGAACTGCTATACGGCGGAAAATATACACTTCGGGTTACTGGAAAAAGTGGCCAAAAAGCGTAATTGCCAGATCAGCAAGATCCGTCCCGTTGACGTCACTCAAGAGGAGCTGGCCCAGTTCCGCTACATCGAGCACGCCGAAAATGTGCAGCTAGCCCTGGCGGTCTGTGCCGAAGCCGGCGTTCCCAGAGACGTGTCCCTGCGTGGAATGCAAAGCGCCAATCCCGATCCGGGCGCTCTGCGTAAATATGTGATCCGCGAAGGCCGCAAAACGATCACCTTTTACAATGTTTTTGCCGCCAACGATCCTGAATCGACAGCGCGGGTGATAAATATGGTGGTGGGACACCTGACGGATGTGGAAAAGATCATCATCCTGAACAGCCGCGGAGACAGGCTTTTCCGTTCGCAGCAACTGGTGGATGCGGTTATCAAGCAGGATTATTCCTATCTATTGCTGACCGGCGAGATCACGGACAAAGTGGAAGCTTACGCCCTGCACGCGGGGGTTCCCAGGAACAAGCTTTTCAACCTCGGCGAACCGCTACCTGATATCGTCTATCAGAAAGTGGTCGATCTGACGAGCGGCGAATCCCACGTTCTGGGCATTGGCAACATAGCCGGCAAAATCAAATATGGCGCGCAAATTGTCGCGCATTTCATGCATAAATCAAGAAAACAAAATGAGGAATTAAAGTGGTTGAAGCAGTAATTCAGGCCGCAGTTGGCCTGGGCGTGATCATCAGCCTGATATTCAGCGAGATGCTGGGCGCTTCCGCTGGCGGAATCGTTGTGCCGGGCTATTTGGCGCTGTATCTGGACAGACCCATGCAGATCCTGGGTACCCTGTTGGTAAGTTTGCTAACCTGGGGGATTATCCGCGTGATCAGCCAGTTCACCCTGCTATTCGGCAAACGGCGCATGGTGCTGAGCATTCTGATCGGATTCATTTTGGGCTGGGCTTCCCGGCTGCTTGTGATTCAAAACGTCACCATATATACTTTTCAGATGCAACCCATCGGATACATCGTACCCGGCCTGATCGCCAACTGGCTTGAGCGGCAAGGTTTTGTGAAAACCATCGCTACCATGGGCATCGCCGCGATCGTTGTGCGCCTGGCCCTGATGGTGATCTTCAATGGGGAGGTATAGAATGTATCGCCCCTCCCTTAAATCCGGTTGGTCCTTGATCTTGCTTTTCGTGCTGAGCCTGGTCCTGTTCATAATCGCCCACAGCAGTTACGTGACAATTAAGGCAGATTATTACGATCAGAAAGTGGAGGCAGCCAATTTGATGGCCACTTTCATGGACAGCCTGAGAGTCGAACAGCAAAGACTCCAGATTCCTTTTGACCCCATCAACGATCCCTTCGAGACAGGCTTGATCGGCAGTGCCCGCACCACCATTACCACGGATAGAGGTTTACTCTCAGACAAACAGGCCGCCCTCAATCCAAACCTGACTGCTGTCTTCGTGGAAGAGCTTTCCAAACATGGCCTCAAAGCAGGCGATCACGTGGCTGTGGCAATAACTGGTTCTAATCCCGGAGCGAACCTCGCCCTCTATGCGGCTTTGCAAGTGATGCAGCTGAATCCCTCCATTATTGTCGCCCTGTCTTCAGCCTCCTACGGAGCCAACCAGGAAGAATATACCTGGCTGGACATCGAAGCTATCCTGAAGCGAAAGGGTCTGATCGATTTCGGCTGCCAATACGCCTCGCTCGGCGGCAAAGACGACCTTGGCATCGGACTTTCCGACGATGGCATCAAGGCTTTGTTCGGCACCATGTCCCGCAACGGGGTAAACCAAATCATCGGCCCCACTCTCGAAGATAACGTTCTGGCCCGCGCGAGCATCTACAATCAGCTCCTACCCGCAGGGAAACGCTATCGACTTTTCATCAATATCGGGCGCGGCCTGGCCAACGTCGGCAGCATCCCCAACGCCAATCAGATCCGGGAAGGGCTGAATCCCAAGCTGGCTGAAGAGCAGTATGATCCGGAAGGCGTGATGATGGTGATGGCCCGGGAAGGCGTGCCGGTTTTCAGCATGCAGCATCCCCGCCGCTGGATACGCCGTTACAAGCTGGAAGACGCTTCCGGCCAGATGGCTAAACCCGGTGTCGGCCCCGCCTTCAGCGCAAAAAAGCACAACGTCACAGTCGCCGCCATTTGTCTCGCCCTCCTGGTGGCTGCCATCATCGCCGTGATTATTCTCGACCGCCATGACCGCCATTTCATGGCCAATATAGTCGACCCCGACGAAGAATTATAATTTTGGAGCATAAATGTTCATACGCCTGATCCTTGTCCTTGCCTGTCTTGCGGCCCTGTCCACAATCCCGGCGAAGGTCAAGCCTCTCAGTTT
>CAXYWN010000256.1:0-2403 GCA_964292625.1 uncultured bacterium | reverse complement strand
CGCCAGCCAGATCGACCCCCTCTTCGGGGAGGTGGTGAACGTGGCCTATTCCATCTATAAACATCCCTATTCCCAGGAGATTGAATACGCGGCCGACAAACGCGGAGTGGAACTGATGACCGCCGCCGGATATTCCAAACAGGGAGCCATCTCCTTTTTTCGCAAACTCCAAAACTTCGAGCCCAGCTCGGAGGATCCCACCATCCAGGCTGTGAACGACTTTATCTCCACCCATCCCACGGCTCAGAAGCGGATCGAGCGCATCGAAAAGCTCTAAGAACTTTTACAATAGGAATAAATATGGATAACTCTCGCTTTTACTTCCGGTTTCGCTGGTGGCACGGCTTGCTGATTTTGCTGGTTTTGGGACTGTTTGTCCTGCTCTGGGCCAGCAGTTGGGATTTCACGCCCAAAGTGAAGCCGAAACTCTTTCCCGGCTTTGCCCTGATGGTCACCAACGATGCCGGGATTGGCTATTACATCGAGCCTTTCAAGATCACTTTCAAGAGCGACAACCAGATCCTGCTCATCCTGAAAAGCGAGCAGAAACAATTCGTGAAGGGCCTCAATACCACAGAAATTCCTCTTGTGGCAGAATTTGGCTCTCTGGAGACTTTGCGGAGGGGCAATCTGGCCAAGATCAAGTTAGAATCCGAGGTCACGGCCACCCGGTGGGGCTTGCGCAGAACTGTTCCAGTCAACCGGGATACGACAATTTTTGAGCTGCTGGACGAAGCTTTTAATATTCTGAAATAATGCTTTGTCCCAATTGCCACCGCCAGATCGATTCCGATTCGGCCTTCTGTACCTTCTGCGGGAAAAGGCCCTCCGCCACACCCGCCCAGCTTAAAAGCGCCTATGTGATCGGCCGCGCGCCCACTTGCGACATCATCCTGGATAATATCCGCGTATCGCGCAATCACGCCCGCCTTTACCAAAGCGGGGGTAACTGGGCCCTGGAGGATAGCGGAAGCCAAAATGGTACCTTTGTGAACGGAAAGAGGATCAGTTCGTCCGCTGTAACAACCGAGGACACTATTGTCATCGCCGGCATCCCGCTCAAGCTGGAAGACATCATCCGTGCAAAGCCGCAACAGCTTTGGACGCAGAAACTCCGCTTTGTGGCCCAAAACCTCAGCTACAGCGTTCCCGGCAAGACCCTCATCGACGATATTTCCCTCTGCTTCGAACCCGGCCAGTTCATCGGCCTGGTGGGCCCCTCAGGCTGCGGTAAGACCACCCTGATGCTGATGCTCAACGGCTATTACAAGCCCAGCCGCGGAGTGGTGCGGCTGAACAATCTCTCCGTCCACGACAACGCGGAAGCCCTCAAAGGCCAGATCGGCTACGTTCCTCAAGACGACATCATCCACCGTGAACTCACTGTGGAGGAATCGCTTCGCTACACCAGCCAGCTTCGTCTGGGCCAAAGCCTCTCGGAAGAGGAGCGGGAAGCTCAGATCGAACGTATCATCAAGGACCTGAACCTCCAGCCCAGCCGCCACGTCCTCATCGGCTCCGCGGAACAGCGGGGCATCAGCGGAGGCCAGCGAAAACGGGTGAATATGGCCCAGGAACTGGTCACCGAGCCGCTGCTCTACTTTCTGGACGAACCTACCAGCGGCCTGGATCCCCGCACCGACAGGGAGGTGATGAAACTCCTGAAAGGGATAGCCGACCGCGGGCACATCGTGGTGCTCACCACCCACAAGATCGACCGCCTGAACTTCAGCATCTTCACCCACGTGATCGTGATCGGAGACGGCGGAAAGCTCGCCTATTACGGCAAAGCGGACGAGGCGGCGGCCTATTTCAAGGTACGGGACCCCGAGGAGATTTTTGAGGTGCTGGAACGCAAAGGCAGCCACGATCTGCAGCAGGATTACCTGCGCAGCACATGTTTTAAGGATATGGTGGTGAACGGAATGGACCGCATTCCCTCGGAAGGTGTGGTCCAGAAATCCCGTTTCGCCGTGAGCCCCTGGCACCAATATCTGGCGCTGGTTGCCCGCAGCTTCCGGATCAAAGCCCGGGACACCGTCAGCACCCTCATATTATTGCTTCAGGCGCCAATCATCGGGCTCTTTCTCCTCATCGTTTTCAGCCAGAACCAAACCGACCAATACCTCCTGGCAATGCTCTTTATGGCACAAATCGCCGCCATCTGGCTGGGCTGTTCCAATTCGGCCCGCGAGATCGTCTGCGAGCAAACCATCTTCCAGCGGGAAAACAAAGCGGCGCTAAACCTCGCCGCCTATCTGGGCTCCAAGGTGACCGTCCTGGGTATTCTCTGCGCCATCCAGTGCCTGATCATTACGATTTTCGCCCAGATCTCCTTTGCCGGCTCCCGGGTCCTCGGAATCGGTTTCTTCCCTCTCTATCTGGTGCTGCTGCTCACTTCCT
>CAXYWN010000255.1:0-2421 GCA_964292625.1 uncultured bacterium | reverse complement strand
AAAACAAGGGTTGAAACTGTTATATAGCATAATGCTCTCTCCTGATTCAGGGGTGTCTTTATCCATGAATCCATTAAAACAAGGGTTGAAACCTGAATCTACTGCTGCTGCTGCTGCTGTCTTTATCCATGAATCCATTAAAACAAGGGTTGAAACGTCCTTGCAGACTATTGTCATGCCCAGTTATACTGAGGTCTTTATCCATGAATTTAATAATCAAGGGAGTGAAAGTATGAAAGCAATAGCAACATTCTTAGTAATGGCCTTTTTGGTCTCGCCCTTGGGCGGGATCAGCATTGAGCTAGTTTCTGGCAAGAAGGTGCAGGGCAGGTTTTACCAGCGTATTGGCGATGTGAGCGAAATCATCTCTGAAAAAGACGGACCGGTACAGATCCGGCATGAAGACGTGGTAAGAGTGTGGTCGGAAGACATGCGAGACATCACACAATTTTTCCTTAGCGAGGAATATGGAGTGAAGCCCAATCTGCCCATCGTAGCGCTCACCCCCAGCCAAAACCGCCCGCAGGTGACGCTGCAGACTCAAACTGGACAATACGATCAGCAGCCCCCGGTTGTTTACCTCATGAATGAGCAGACTGCCACAATCTTGGCCAAGCCCTTCATGGTGATGGGGGTGACCATGGCTGCGTCATTCGGGATTGGCTTGGTTATCGCACTGATCGCGATAAGCAAATAACGGCAAGCGTTCTGCGCTGACAGGGCTGGCGTGATGCAGTCTGGGATAACCCCGCAGGCGAGATGCGAGAAATAGCATCTGCGTCATCACTGACATCGCTTAGCTTGGGAAGCAGCATTTATTTGGGTATGTTTATCTGAACCAATACCCCTTACAGGCAATACTTCCTCGAGATTATCCTCCCAACATTGCTGTAAACACCTGTTCCTTTTTTTATCTGCCATCAGCCTGTCGCCCACAAGGGGCTGGTTGGTTCTCTGAACGCGGGTTACGAGGGGCTTCGCTACGCTGCGCACCCTCGCTATCGGTCTGTCGCCCTCCAGGCTTATCCGAGTCGGATAGCACGGGTTTCCGCCAGGGTTGAAAGACTGTCTTATTTCACCTGAATCTTGCAGGGCCCCCATTATCAATACGGTATCAATACGGAATCAATACGGATGAAATCAGTATTGATTCCGTATTGATACCGTAGTGATCGCGGGGGAGAGCCGTGTCATAACAAAAAAACCGGCCGGGGAATTCCGGCCGGGAATAGTCGTAGCTTATTATGTTCTATCTATTTGCTGAGCACCATCTTCCTGACCTGGCAGGTTTGGCCAGAGATCAGGCGATAGAGGTAAACACCGCTGGCGAGGGGTGTGCCATTGAGGTCTCGGCTGTCGAATTGATGGCGATAGTGCCCGGGGCTGGGGTGTTCCTGGCTTCTTGTCCAGACCAGTTGTCCCCGTTGGTTATAGATTTCCAGCCGCGCGCTGCCTGGTTCGGCCAGCGTGTAACTGATTGTCGTGTTGGGGTTGAAGGGATTGGGATAGGCAGGATTAAGTTGGGTCACCAGAGGAATCACCGGGGTTTCGCTTCCCACTGCTGTGTACTGAGCGGATATTGGCCCGTGAAAGTCTGTGCTTCCGTCCAGATCTGAGTTTTGCAGCCAATAATAGTAGGTTCCTTCTTCAAAGAGTTCCCGATCGGTGAACAGATAGGTCTGCTGCATGGAGCTGTTGGTTGCCTGGATCATCTCGCTCACCGTGAGAGCCGTTGCCAGTTCATCACTGGTATTGCGCAGCACGTAGAATCCCTGCACACCAGTCTCTGTCTGGGTAACCCAGGTCAGGTTGATGAAGTTTTCCGCGGAAGTGGCGGCGGTGAAGGAAGACAGAGCCACTGGAAGAGGCTGGTCAATCTGCAGGGTTACGGGTATGGATATAGAGCGATTGTTACTGCTATTACTGATAAGCGATAAGCTGGTTGAATAAGTTCCAGGTTGTAACCCGGCCGAATTAAAGCCGATGGAAATGATATCAGTATCCTTGCTTACACCGTCAACAGAGCCAGAAACTGTGTTTCCTCCCGCGACAGTAATCCAACTTGGTGTATAGTTGCTATTTGAAGAGACGCTTACGTCATCCACCATAAAGACAAAAGCATTATTAGATAAACATTGAATGGCGAAACGAATGCTTTGTCCGGCATAAGCGCTTAGGTTATAGGCGTAATTGATCCAATTAACCGGTGCCTCGAGATAATTCGTTCCACTGATTATGGTAAAATCATTGGGATTGGTGCTTCCTGTGGAAACTCCTACTTTGAAGCGTTCCAATCCATGTTGTGCTGTATATGATCTGGCATAAAAACCAAGCATATCCCCTGAAACTGGACTCAGTACAGGAGAAATCAGCCAGTCATTGATAGGTGCTGTTGTACTGGCAAAACAAGACGCATACTTA
>CAXYWN010000254.1:0-2451 GCA_964292625.1 uncultured bacterium | reverse complement strand
GGATGGCGGCGCCTTCCGAGGGTTTGAACTGCCGGCTGTCGAAGATTGTGAGGGTGGGGGAATACTCCAGTTTCAGCCCTTGTAAAGAGGCCTCGGAAGCGATGCTATCGACAATAATCTCGGCTGGCTGAAGCCGCAAAATCTCGTTAACCAGTTCTTCTTTGGGCAGTTCGGTGAAGGTGAATTCGCCGGTGGAGAGGTCCAGATTGGCAAGACCTATCTTGCGTTTCTCGTCCTCGAAATAGACGGCGCTGAGAAAGTTGTTCGCACTTCCTGAGATGAGGGAATGGTCCAAAACAGTGCCCGGGGTGATGATCTCCACCACCTCGCGCCGGACGAGGCCCACCGCCTTTTTGGGGTCCTCGGTCTGTTCGCAGATGGCAACCTTGAGGCCGGCCTGGATCAGCTTGTCCAGATAGTTGTCAAGCGCGTGATAGGGAAAACCGGCCAGGGGTACGGGGTTTTCGCTGCTCTTGTCGCGCGAAGTGAGGGTGATGTTGAGGATTTTGGCGGCGGTGTGGGCATCCTCGTAAAAAGTCTCGTAAAAATCCCCCATGCGGAAGAGAATCAGCTTGTCCGGATGAGCCTCCTTGACCTCCAGAAACTGCCGGAGCATCGGGGTTAGCTTGGCATCAGTTGCAGAGGGGAGTTTCATCCTTGATTTAGAAGCGGGTGACAAAACAATCTATGGAGCTGCTTTGCAGGATTCGGCGCACTGATTCCGCATCGCTCTTAGAGGCATAGGGGCCGCTGACCACCACCCATGGCACCGTTTTGTTGCCCTTGTCCTCAAAGTAGTTGGCTTTCACCTTCAGAGCGCGGATACTCGAGGTGCATTTTCCGGCATTGGTTTCAGAGCCAAAGCGTCCCGCCTGCACATAGAGGCCGCTGGGTTTGACGCCCAGCCTGGCAGGAGAGTCAGTCTCGACCCCGGCAATGGGGGGAACTTCTTCCTGAACAGGCTCGACAACAATCTCTGGCAGATCCAGCGCGGAATAGGGATAAAGGAAGGAAAGATCCACCTGCGAGCCGTATTTACTTTTCAGTTCGAAGAGCTGGTCCTCGATTTCGAAGGCAAGCTGGGTCTTCCGGTTCAGTTCGAAACCGCTTTTATAATTGAGGTAAGCTTCGGCGCAATTGCCGTTCAGATGGTGCAGACGTCCCAGGAAATAGTGGAAATACTGTTTGTTATGCGGTTGGCCGGGCAGAACTCGCAACTTTTCCAAGGTGCTGATGGCGCTATGGTTTTTTTTCTGGTTCTGATAGGCGCTGGCTATGACATAATGGGCATCCTCGGCGAATTTACCGTTTGAATCGGCCCGGAGGTAGTTTTCCCCGTGCGAGATTGCTGTCTCGTTATCGTTACGGAATTGGGCGCAGTAGGCCAGCCAGTAGAAGCGTTCCCGGATATCCGGCGAACCGATCTTTTTCAGCAGAGTTTCCGCTTCAGGGATTTGCCGTTCGAGGATATGAAGCTTGGCTTTTTCCAGCATGCAGAGCTGGCCGTAATAGGTGGCTGGATAGCGGGCTATGGCTTGCTGGAACAGGATCAGGGTGTCGTCTCTGCCCTTTTTGAGCATGGCGCTCAGATAGGTCTGCAGAGCGCGTTCCTCATCGTTTTTAGCCACACTCGTATAAATCTGGGTGGATAGTTCAGCCAGATTGCCCTGCTGATAGAGGGTTTCCAGGGCTTGGAATTCCTTGCGGAACATCACCGCGGAGCTTGTCAGCGGGATCAGCAAAAGGGCAAGGATGAGCAGCAGAACGCGAGGCATCGACATGGCCTTGATGGATGTGTTGATCAGTTGCTCATCGAGTTTAGCAGGTCATCGTTGGTCTTGGTGGTCTGCATCCTTTTGCGCAAAGTCTCGATGCCCTGGAGGGGGCTGATCGTTTTCAGATATTTGCGCAGGACATACATCCTGTTCATCTCGTTTTGGGTGAGCAGAAGCTCTTCGCGGCGGGTTCCGCTCTTCACGAGGTCGATGGCGGGATAGAGGCGCATATCCGAGATACTGCGGTCGAGCACCAATTCCATGTTGCCGGTGCCTTTGAACTCTTCGAAGATCACCTGGTCCATCTTGGAACCTGTGTCGATCAGGGCTGTGGCGATGATGGTGAGGGATCCGGCTTCTTCCGTGTTACGGGCCGCGCCAAAGAATTTCTTGGGCCTGATGAGTCCGTTGGCGTCGATAGCGCCGGAAAGCACTTTACCGCTGGAGGGAGTGATGTTGTTGTATGCCCTCGCCAGGCGTGTGATACTGTCTAAAACGATCACCACGTCCTGATTCAGCTCGATCATTCGCTTCGCTTTCTCCAAGACCATTTCGCTGACCGCGGTGTGGTTTTTGGGGGATTCGTCGAAGGTGGAACTGATCACTTCGCGGTTGCCGGGACGCAGAATCTTTTTCATTTCCGTCACCTCTTCCGGGCGTTCATCCACCAGCAGCA
>CAXYWN010000253.1:0-2494 GCA_964292625.1 uncultured bacterium | reverse complement strand
ATCCTCGCCGAACTGAAAAAACCTGTTGACAAAAACACTAAACCCAAAAAGATTAGCAACTTAGAGACTTAAGATAGGAATGCACGATATTGCATAAAAACACGTAAAGATATGAGAAATAAAAAGCTACCGACTACAAGCAAAACCCGCAAGAGAAGGGGGAACAGCCGTTATCTGGCCTTTTTCATCCTTATTTTGCTGGGCATTACCGCTTTGGGATTCGGCACTTATTATTATCTTTCCACAGTCGCTTGGCTGAACGTGCAAAAGATCGAGATCAGCGGCAATTCCGCAGTGGCAGACAGCCTCTTGCGGAGAACCTTGCAGCCTTACATGGGGCAAAACCTGTTGCGGGTGGACAAAGCTGAAATCAACCAACAAGTAAGCGCCTTTGCCCGGATTAAGAGTGTGAAAGTGCGGCGCAAGCTGTTCAGCACTCTGCGCATCAGGGTCACTGAACGCAAGGCCAGTCTCTACGTGAAAAGCCTCGAGGGTGACCTCCACCCCATCGACGACCAGGGCATGGTGTTGGAACGCTTTGGCAATATTTACACCGAAAACCTGCCTCTGGTGAATCTGCTGGTGAACAACTCCAGCCTCAAGAGCGGCCGGTTGATGAAGAACTCCGCTCTGGAAAACGTTTTAACCACCCACCGCAGAATCCTCAGCGAAGCGCCGGAATTCGCTGCCAACATCTCCGAATACTACACCATAGATAACACCGTGTATGTGATTGACGCACGTAGCGGACAGCGTTTCATCCCCAGCGAAAAAAACCTCGCCAAACAGCTTTCCCGCTATGAATTTGTGCGCGACAATGGCAACGTGAGCCAAACCGCCATTCTCGATCTCAGGATCGATGGCCAGGTGGTGGTGAAGGCGGGTAACTGATATGAAGCACAACCTGATCACCGCTCTCGACATCGGTTCCGCCAACGTCCGCTGCATCATGGCCAGCCTGAAATCACCAGGCCATCTGGACATCCTTGGCATCGCCGAAACGCCTTCCGCCGGACTGGAAAAAGGCATCGTTAAAGACATCCAGGCCGTGGCTGAATGTGTGAAGAAAGCTCTGAAAGATGTTCAGGCAGCCTCCGGAATGAAACCCACAAACATTTATGCCAACGTCACAGGCGATCATATCCGCACTCTGGTGGGCGACGGACGCATCTCCATCCCAACCGCCAGCCCGAATGAACCTGGCGAAATAGTGAATGAACATATTAACCAGGTGATTGCCGACGCCCGCAACGGCTTGAAGATCCAAAAAGGCTTCGAGCGCTCCCAGATTCTTCACGGCATCCCGCAGAGCTACGTTATCGACGGGCACAACGACATTCGCAATCCTCTGCGCATGACTGGTTTTCATCTTATCACCAAAGTGCTCACCATCTTCGGTGATGTCACCCAACTGCGCAATCTCGCCAAGAGCATCGAACTGGCGGGTTACGAGATCGGAACAGACAACTTTGTCCTTAACCACATCGCCATCGCCAACGCCGTGCTCAGCGAGGACGAGCGTCGCCTGGGCACCATCCTGATCGACATCGGCGGCGGCACCTGCGATATCAGCCTGCATCACCGCGACATCCTGGAAAAGATCCTGGTGATCCCCATGTCCGGTTCCGCCTTCACGGAAGACCTGGCCATCGGCCTCAAAACCACGCTCTCCAGCGCCGAAAATATCAAGACGCAATACGGTGTGGCCCTGGCCGAAAGCGTCGATCCGGAGATTGAAATCGTGGTGGAAGGCATCAGCGGACGCGACAGCCAGGTGAAAACGCAATATCTGGTGAGTCACGTGGTACAGCACCGCGTAGAGGAAATGCTCTCGATCTGCTATGACAGCCTGAAAAGCTCCTACACGCCTGAGCTCGTGACCGCGGGCATCGTGCTCACCGGAGGCACCGCCAAGCTGCAGATGATCGATGCCGTGGTGAGAAACTCTTTCAATTTGCCCGTCAAGATTGCCGAGCCAAACTTGGACAATCTCAACGGCGACACTCAAATGCTCAGAGATCCGGCCTTTGCCACCTGCGTCGGCTTGCTCCGCCATGCCGCGGCGCTGGAACCGGAGACCAAGACCTCCGGCTTTAAACTGCCCGCCTTCAAAGCCGGAAAGACATTAGATAAAATCAAAAATATAATCAAAGACTTTACAAGTTCGTAAAGGGGGAACATCATGATTGAATTTGACGAAAAACCTGCCCAGATTGGCACCAACATCAAAATCATCGGCGTCGGCGGAGCCGGCGGAAACGCGGTCAACACCATGATCGACAACGAGCTTTCCGGCGTGGAATTCATTGCCGCAAACACAGATATCAGCGACCTTGTGAAAAGCAAGGCGAAAATGAAACTCCAGCTTGGCAAGAAACTCACACGCGGCCTGGGCACAGGAGCCAAACCCGAACTGGGCGCGCGCTCCGCGGAGGAATCCAAAGACGATATTAAAAGCCACCTCGAAGGCGCGGACATGGTCTTCATCACCGCC
>CAXYWN010000252.1:0-2516 GCA_964292625.1 uncultured bacterium | reverse complement strand
TCCACAAACACGTGTGGTTGCCAGAACTCACAGCATAGCTCTGCGAGTCCCAGGCACCTGTATCGGACCACTGGCCTTGCTGAACTCCGTCAATAAAGAAGCGCAGGAAATCATAGTTTGTTTCTGAGGATACTTTCTGAAAAAAGCTGATGTTCCCGGGGCTGGACACGGTGACTGTCAAACTGAGGTCGGTTTGAGCGCTGTTGCCTATCGCTCCTGATTTCGCCGCATAGGTTCCGCTGTATTTCTCCGAGCTTTGCACCGTCCAGGGCACAGCGCTGGTGTTTATCCAGGGATAGAGACCGAAAGTTCCGCTCTCGAATCCTTCATCCGGAGGCGCCAGCAGAGTGATGGTTACCGAGCGCTCGACCGTGTTGGCACTATTATCTGTGGCAATAACTTTGATAGTGTGGTTTCCGCCGGTGGCGCCAGCGCTGTTCCACACCCAGGAATAAGGTGATGTGGTATCGTTTGATTTCAAAACACCATCAAGATAGAAGGCGACCCCAGTGATGTAGCCGTCAGTGTCTGTGGCTGTTGCGGTGACGGTTATCGTGCTACCGAGGTCAATTACCTGGCCGTTGGAGGGCGAAGTAATGCTGCAAGATGGCAGTGTGGGGTCAGCAGCCAATAAAGCGGAATAGGCGTTGATTCGTCCCGTTCCGAGCTTGCCGATGTAACCGGGGTTAACCGCGTAATGGTCGTCTGTGGTGTTGCGGATAAGGTCTGCCAGTTCAGTGTTGCTCATGGTTCTGCCATTGCGGTGAGCATAGGAAAGCACCAGAGCTGCCACGCCTGAGGTGTGGGGACAGGCCATCGAAGTGCCCTGGTAAAAACCGTAATTGTTTGCGCTCCAACAGCTCAAAACTCCTTGAGAAGTTACAGTGTTGGTCTCTCCACCCGGGGCAGAAACGTCCACCCAGGTATCGTAGTTGGAATACCAGGATATCATATCCTTATGGTTGGTGGCGGCAACTGCGAAGCAGCCGCTATAGCAGCCGGGGTACCACTGTCCGCTGGATTCGTCGTTTCCTGCGGCGTAAATGGTAATTCCGCCGTCCATCACAGCACCGCCGCCGTTGACGTTGAAATAGTCGATGGCATCCAAAACAACTTGTTCATAGTTGCCAGCATTGGTGTAGCCCCAACTGTTCTGAGAGATGGCCGCGCCGTTGTCGGCTCCGTAGATGGAAGCCAAATCAAATCCGCCGCTTCCGGTACTGGGACCGAAAACCTGGGTGCTCATCAGCCGCACTCCGTTGCCGGAACCCGAGCCGCCAGCCACGCCGGAGATGCCCACGCCGTTGTTGTTCACTCCGGCAATGGTTCCGGACACATGGCAACCGTGGTCGCCAGGGGTAATGGTGGCAGAACCGCCTTGAAAATTATAGCCGTTAACGTCATCTATATAGCCGTTGCCGTCGTCATCGATGCCGTTTCCGGGAATTTCGCCGCTGTTTATCCACATATTGGCAGCCAAATCCGGGTGGTTGGCTTGCACGCCCTGATCGATGATGGCAACCACCACGTCTGGGTGACCTTTTTCGATGTTCCAGGCTTCTGGCAGGTCGATGTCCGCGTCCACTGTTCCGCCTGTCTGGCCGGTGTTATTATAATGCCACTGTTCGCCGTAGCGGGGGTCGTTGGGAGTCCAGCGGGCCATGGTCTCCTCGAGGGCGGTCACCTCATCCTGATTGAGGCTGAGCATGGTCTTTTTATATTCCGGTTCGGCCCATTGGACCTTATCCTTCAAGTCCCGATAGGCCATGATGATGTCACGGATATCGGCCTTGCTTTCATACTTCAGTTCAAACCAAAGATGCAGGCCCCATTCGAAATGGCGCCAGCCCCATTTGAGGTTTTTGGCAGGCTCGCCAAAGATCGGAGTGATGCTGGTAATCCCATATTCCTGATTGAGGGCGTCCAGTTCTTCGATCCCGAAGCTGGAAAGGCTGCCCTCCTGAAAACGAAAAGTTTGCACCAGCGCGGATTGCTCCTCGCTGAGTTTGATTCTGATATGGCCGGGTTCGATGGCCGTATCTGGAACCCGATAGATGTCGATGAAGGGCCGCTCGCCAAAGCGCGGCGCAGCAGCCAGACTGAGCGTGCCGGAAAGGACAAGCAGCGCAATCAGTAGGATTTTCACTCGGTTCATGCTTCTTTGTATCTCCTTGGATAGGGTTGTTTTTCAAAGTTGGGGTGGATCAAAGAATTATTTCAGCCCTGATGTTCAGCGTGAATAAATTGATCGACCTGGATTAACTCTATGACAGTAAAGCATTTCAACTGCGCAAAGTCAATGCTGAGGATAGCCGTATCTGTCAATTAAAAAATAATCGCCCCCTGCAAATATAATTATTGTTAAATTACAGGGGCAGGGATTTGGTACAGGCGGATGCCGATCCGCTTTTTTCACTATCGGCGCTGCGGCAAGCGCCGGTACATTCCGCCCGATTAAGCTTTTACCCACCCAATCCCCGATGTGTCATTCCGGGGCGGCTTTTTGGAGCCGAGCC
>CAXYWN010000251.1:0-2553 GCA_964292625.1 uncultured bacterium | reverse complement strand
GCTATGTCTTTTCCCTGATCGGAGCCATTCTGGCAGGCTGCATCTCTTTTCTCTATTTTCTGGACCCCGAGGCGCCGCGTAACCGGCAGAAGTTCTATCTGCTGCTGATCGCGGTCTTTCTGCTGCAGGTGTGGCTGGCCAGCAAACTCGTGTTGGCTGAACACACTGTGATTCCCCGTGCCATCTGGACCGGTCTGAAGGCTGTTTTCAATACCTTTGGCGCGTCTTTACTGCTTTTTTTGGGTATGGCCTTTGCGCTGATTCTCTTCTTTGAATACGAACACATCAAGGATTTTTCCGCCAAAATCTGGACTGAGCTGACCAAACGCCGCGAATGTTCTCCCAAAAAGGAAAAAGCGGCCAAACCGACCATCAACAAAGAAATCCCAGCCTCGCCACCAGCCTCTCCTCAACCGGTGATCCAAAATCACTCCCAGAGCGAGCAGCCGGACTTTCCGGATAATCCTCTGGCTGATATCGGTGCCAAAGACAAAGCTGCTGCCAAAGCAAAGAAACATTCTCCTGCCAAAGCCCAAGAATCCATACCGGAAGATGAGCGCGAATATGTGATGCCCTCGATCGGAGACTTTTTGGAAAGCCCCCTGATCCTTTCCGAGCGGGACCGCAAGGAGATCGAAAACCAGATTTTGAGCACCAGCCAGGTGGTGAAAAGCAAACTGGCTGAATTCGGCATCGACGCCGAAGTGCGCAACGTTAATATCGGCCCGATCATCACACAATACGAGCTCGAACCCGCCAAGGGGGTGAAGGTGAGCAGATTCACCTCCCTCGCCGACGACCTGGCCCTGGCCATCAAAGCCAAATCCATCCGCGTGCAGGCTCCCATCCCGGGACGCGGCCTGATCGGCATCGAGATCCCCAACCTCACCCGGGATATGATTTATTTGCGCGACCTCTTGCTTTCCGAGGAGATCAGGTCGATGAAATCCAAGCTGGTTTTCGGCCTGGGCAAAGACATCGCGGGACGCCCGGTGGTGAGCGACCTTGCCAGAATGCCGCACCTGCTGATCGCGGGCGCCACCGGCAGCGGAAAAAGCGTTTGCATCAACGCCATCATCATGAGCTTTATCCTGCGCACCAAGCCGGACGACTTGCGCCTGATTCTGATTGACCCTAAAAGGGTGGAACTGGCTGGCTACAATGGCCTTCCGCATTTGATCGGCGACGTGGTTACCGAACCGGAATTAGCTTTGGAAAATATGTATTGGGCAGTGCGGGAAATGGAACACCGCTACGAACTGCTGCAGGAAGCACGGGTGCGGGATATCAGCACTTTCAACGAGAAGGCGGAACAGGAAGGGGTACTGGAAAAGCTACCCTATATCGTGATCGTCGTGGATGAATTTGCAGACCTGATCCTCACCAGCGGCAAGGACATCGAAGTACCCATCACCCGGCTGGCGCAGATGTCGCGTGCCGTGGGCATCCATCTGATTTTGGCGACCCAGCGCCCCTCCATCAAGGTGATCACCGGTATGATCAAAGCCAACTTTTCCGCGCGCATCGCTTTCCAGGTCTCGTCCCGGGTGGATTCCCGCGTGATTCTGGATCAGATTGGCGCTGAACGTTTGCTGGGCAGTGGCGACATGCTTTTCCTGCCGCCCGGAAAAGCACTCACAGAACGCATTCACGGAGCCTATGTTTCCGACCACGAGATTGCCCGGGTCTGCGAATTCCTGGCCATGCAACCCAAGCCCCAAAAGGATTTCGCCATCGTCAAAGAGGATGATGAAGAGCTGGGCGATTTTGAATACGACGATGAGCTTTTCCCGGAAGCCGCCAGAATTGTGGTAAACGCCAACGTGGCCTCGGTTTCCATGCTGCAGCGGCATTTCAGGATTGGCTACGCCCGCGCCGGCAGATTGATCGACATGCTGGAACGGGCCCGGATTATCGGGCCTCATCTGGGCAGCAAATCCCGCGACGTTCTGGCCTCCAACGCAGAACTCATCCAGCGTGGGATCATCAGGGAAGAGTGATAATGCGCAGGAAGCCGCCCGGCAAAGAGTATTGCTTGAGAGGAAGCGTTCTTGCGGGATTGATCACCAAGTTCATAAGGATGTGAAATGAAAAAGAGCATATTTGTCCTGCTGGCGTTGCTGGCGGCCATGACGGCCGCCCACGCCCAGAGCAGTTCCGAGCTTTACACCAAGCTGCAATCCGCCTACAAAAACCTGTCCAGCTTCCAGGCTGGCGTGCAGCAAAGTAATTATTATCCCCAATTGAAAAAGACCATCACCTACTCCGGCAAAATCTATTTCAGGCCCGGACGCATGCTGATGAGCTTCGACAAACCCGGCAAGCAATTGCTCAAGATCGATTCCGGACAGGTGGAACTTTACGACGCCTCTTCCAACACTCTGTTCCAAAGCGCTGTCCAGCCGCAATTTGGAAAAATGAACCCGGTGGAGATCCTGCAACTATACTGGACCAAATCCACCGTGAGCGTGACCTCCCAGACCAAAACCGCAGCCAGCGTGAAACTTGAGCCCAAACAGGACGAGCTGGTGAGTTTCCTGACCGCGACCCTCT
>CAXYWN010000250.1:0-2565 GCA_964292625.1 uncultured bacterium | reverse complement strand
TTCTCTTTAAATCCCACCAATCCCTTTCATCCTGTTCATCCCTAATCTTTTATTTTTATCTGTGCTATCTGTGTAATCTGTGTGCCCCTTTTTTTCCTAATTCGTGTAGATTCGTGTAATTCGTGGCCCCCCCCCTCATGTCAGCTTTTTATCCTTCAGCGAATAGGTCAGATTCACATATCTCCGCTGCCATTTCAGCAGGTGCAGCGCGCTTTTGAGGTCGGACATGGTGATCCTGAGGAAGGAATAGTCTTCGCCGGCGGCTTCTTCCATCGAGATGGCCTTGGTTTCGACGGCTTTTCTCAGCGCCACCATCGCGGCTTCTTTGGCCAGGAAGGTGATTTCGGCGGCGGAATATCCCACCACGGATTCCGAAAAGCTGAAGAGGTCCACATCGTCTTCGAAGGGCATATCCCGGGTGGCGATTTCCAGCACTCTTTTGCAGCCGGGCAGGTTGGGCCGCTTGATTTCCAGTTTGTAGTCAAAGCGTCCCGGGCGCAGGAGCGCGGCGTCGAGCAGGTCGGGGCGGTTGGTGGTGGCCAGCACCGTCACATTGCCATATTCTCTGATCCCGTCCATCAGGCTCATCAGTTGGTTCACCACGGTGGCGTACCATTTCGCCGATTCCCCGGAGAGTCTGGTCTGGGCAATCGAATCGATTTCGTCGATGAAGACGATTGAGGGCTGATAATCCCGGGCTTCTTCAAAGATATCCCGCAGGTTTTTTTCCGATTGGCCGAAGCTATGATTCAGGATATCCGGGCCGGATACCGGGATGAAGTGGGCGTTCACCTCGTGGGCGATGGCTTTGGCGATGAGGGTTTTGCCGTTGCCGGGCTCGCCCCAGAGCAATATCCCGCGGTAGGGTTTCACGCCCAGATGCTCGAACAGTTCTGGCTTCACGATCGGCAGTTCGATCATAATCCTGATGTTTTGAATGATCTCGTCCACCCCGCCGATGTCGGCGAAGCTGGTTTCGGGCACCCGCCGCAGATAGTGGGCATCGGAAGAGTCTTCCGTCTTTTTGTGGGAACCGCTTCCGTCTCCGGCGCCTGCCTGGCTGTCCTGGGCGCCATCCTGGCCGGGGTTGCGGTGGCGGATGCTGTAAGCCTCCCAGCGTTTGGAACCGTAGGCGGCGTCTTCTTTATAGGCAAAATCCCAGTTCCGGGTGTCGGACATATGCACCATCAGCGGCAGGGCGGCCACATATCGGCGGAAAAACACATATTGGAACGCCGGGCAGAAATCGATGCTTTTGCGGCGGAGAATCGCTTCGAGCTCTTTGGTGAGCGCGTCTTTGTCGATCCGCCAAGTCTTGCCGTCGATAAATTTACCAAACTGATACCAGTATTGGGCGTGTTCGTCAAATTCCGTCTTCTCATGGCGCAGGACGATCCCGCTCAACAGCCGGCAACCCCAGCAGGCGGGGCTTCTCTCGTCACAAAAAGCGTCCTGATCCTCAGACTCCAGATACCGTCTGTAACATGCCGCGACCTCTTTCTTCTCGGCCAGCCCAAATTCGCCAATCTTGAACTCACGCCCTTCGTAAATCACCCGGGCGGAATCCCAGTCCCGGATGGCAGCCATCAGCGCTTCCAGCTCACCGAGTTTTTTCAGGGCCTCTTGATTGTCTGTCTCGATGCGGTGAAATTCCAATTCGCCCCTGGCGGGAAAGAATTTCTTGAACCTGGCGGCCTGCTCCAGAACCTTGCGGAGCTCTGGCTGGTCGGGATTGCCAAACCGGATCGTAAATTCATAAACCATATTTTCCACCTCAGTAGTGCTGTATTTCCTTTTTTGCAGGGTAAGATAATAAGACCTTTGCCAAAGTCGCGCCCAAGTGATAGTATATCAATTGAACTCCTGATTTGCCGTCAAGAACTATTTATTTATCAAGCTGCCTTGGCGCATGGGAAGAAAATGGACGGGAAAACCGCCCGCGGATCAATAGCCATCGTCAACTATGCCATCATTGTCCGAATCCAGCCTCCGGTTCCACGCGCCTCTCCCGCGGGCTTTTAATCTCTCAGAGCCTGCCCGTCAATCAAGTTCTTTATCGGCCCCAAACTCCAGAACCCCACCTTACAAACATCTTTTTCACCTCGCGCCAGCCTCCCCCACAGTTGCCATTGGCCGCAGGCGAAGTCCGTGTGAGGTAAACGGGAAGTTAATGGGATAGAGACGCGAGGCCATCCAGATATAACGGGTGACAAAGGCGGTTGAAGCCCTCTCCGCCCCCGTTTGTGGATGCCCAGTCTATGTCCCACCCAAGTCCAGGTTATGGGGGCTGCCGGGATAAGCTCGCCGTAGGTGGGGCGGTTACTCTCCATCCAGCTCCGAGGGAGAGAAGCGGCTTTGCGTATGCGTCTTTAGGCCAGGCGGGATAATGCTTTCACCCTGCCAACTTTTCAGCCTCTATCACAAATCTTTTTTCACTCATCCCCGTTTTTCTCATCCACTTGTCTATAGGGCGATGTTTTCCCGCGCTTGCCCAGTGAAGGAAGTCCCAGCTTAGCCAGGTCAAACCCAGCCGTCTAAAATGCTCTCTGGGCTCGTTATACGCTG
>CAXYWN010000249.1:0-2605 GCA_964292625.1 uncultured bacterium | reverse complement strand
ATATATTATATATCTTATATATAGGTATAGAGTTGCAGCATCTCTTCTCCTCCTGCATCCTCTGGACGAAGCTCCAAAGCTGGCGGGGGGAGAGAAGACGTTTTTTGTGAATCCAACCCTCCAAAGTATCTCCACCACAGGGTTTGGAGCTGAACTCGGAGCTGAAACGGTCTGATATTTGAAAACCCAAAACAAAAGAGGGGAGTTTGTTGACTCCCCTCCCTGCGGTCTTTATTAGTTTGGGTTCTGCCGGTTTGGCTTCCACGAGTCCAGGATGGCGGGATGGATTACGTACATCCTTCCAGATCGGTTCCGCGACAATTGGTAGGTTTGAACCTGCATCGCCTCGCGTTCGATTAGCGTTTCGATGGAAGTGGCGAACTCCCTTTTACCCATATGGGATGAGTTCATCAGCCTCGAGTGAGACGCTCTCCCGCCGTATTTGTGAACGATGAGGTCCACCAGCCGGCGTTCCGGCGCCATTTTGTCCTGATCCGCGAGCAGGTTCATCAGCGGCATTGTGTTGCGCAGATAGAAGTTGCAGAGTTCCATCGCACGAGCCGCCGTTGGCCCGTCCACCCGCAGTTCGTCCTCGAAGAACTCGCCCACCTGGTTATAATCCAGGGCGATTTTGAGCCGGTCTGCGTTTTCCGCCATCGTATCGAGCATACAGAACTTGAACCAGTATCCGTCGTAGATCCTGGTGAAATAGCTCAACAGGGCGTCGTTGTCCCGTTTGAAGACCCTGGCGTAGAGCTTCGCGTAGGCGTCGTTACGGTAGTCTTTAGCGTCCTCGGAGAGGCGCAGCTGGTTGCTATCGGGGATTGCCCTCCAGGCTCTGAAACAGCGATTTTCGAAGGCCTCCAGGCGATCCGCGAGGTCGAATTCGCTGCCGAGATTGAGGTCGATGTCCTCGATACCAATTTCGCCGGCGTTGTAATAGATGAAGCGCTGGATGAAGCCGGAAAGCTGGTCAGCGCTGTCTCCCACGTTTTTGTAGAGCCAGCCCTCGGTGGTGGCGGCGGCGATCGAGAGGGCTGGTTTGCGGATGCGTTCCAGCCTTTCGCGGTTCGTGATGGTGCGGTCCACGCCGTCGTAGAGCTCCGTGACGGTCTGTTTGTAGCTGGCATTGTAGCTCTTGTTCATCTCCGCCAGCCAGCCGCCGATCTCGTTGTGCACGAAGAGCCGGCAGGGGTTGTCCGCCAGGTAGCTGAAGAGTTTGGAGAGCGTGATGCCGTTCATCAGCAGTGTTTTATGCTCGAATTCGGGGCCTGGGAGCTCGTCCAGCAGCCTTTCGTAAGGCCGGGTGGTGTAGCCCGCGAATTGGAGCGAAGTGGTCTTGCGGCTCACTCCGCTGCGTCCGATGAGGCAGCTCCAGATGTTCGGATAAATCCGCGTGTGCTTGTTGAGCATATAAACGCGGTTGCCCAGATTCACCGCCGCGAAAGGCAGCCAGGCCGTGATCAGCATCCCCGGTTTGGCATCCGTGCAGCCTCGGGTGAGATCCAGATATTCCCGCAGAATGGGCGGCAGACAGTCCTCTTTCAAGGGTACCGGCCGGGGTTTCCCAAACAGGTCCAGAAGTTCCTCTGTTTCTTGTCCGGCGTCTGGTTTAACGGTTGACGGAATTGACATTTGTTTGTCTCTGGCAGCCTCCGTTGTTAGCGCCTGAGACCCGGTTGCGAAGCAGTTTCGCAGTGTTTGTTGATCTGTTGTTGAGATCATCCTTGTTCCTCCTTGTTTTATTTTTCAGACAGCCGTGGCCGTCCGTTTTCAAATTTGTTTTGCGAAAGAGTCCCCTCTATATATCTAGGGTTACACTTTCGTTTGGGAGGGACGGTCTGGGACTTAACTTGTTCTGCCCTGGGCCTTTGTGGGCGTTATGGGCGACCGTTTGAAATTGGTTCCGACACGCCCCTCCATGTATAGTGGGTAACACTTTTTCGAAAGCGATATTTGGGCGTTCCGCGCTCGGTGTATGAATGAGTCCAAAAGTAGCGTATAACAAGCCCAGAGAGCATTTTAGACGGCTGGGTTTGACCTGGCTAAGCTGAGACTTCCTTCACTGGACAAGCGCGGGAAAACATCCCTCTATAGACAAGCGGATGAGAAAAACGGGGGGGGAGTGGAAAAAGTTTGTCGGAAGGGTGAGATAGTTTAGGGATGAAAGCTCGAATGCCTGTCCCCGCCTGGCCTATAGACGTAAACGCTTGTGTTGGACAAGGCGCTTCTCTATCCTGCCGCTCTTCACTTTCCCTTCACTTCACGCTGACTTCGCCTGAGGGTATTGGGGACTGTGAGGGAGGCTGGCAAGAGGTGAATAAGGTGTTTGTAAGATGGGGTGCTGGGAATGACGGGACGGCGGTGGAATGACGGGAAGGTAAGGGAGTGATGGTAAAGCTTTGTTGTGGCGGGAAGGTTATGGAGTGATGGGAAGGTGCTGAGAATGACAAAAAATGTGACCAGATTCCAAGCACCCCGTCATTCCAGCGCAGGCTGGAATCCAGTTCTTTATGCCCCAACTCCAATGCTTTTCCGCTTCACTGCACGACGGGTGTTACGACGGCAGAGCTGGCGGCTCCTTTACGGGGGGCAAAACGACCCC
>CAXYWN010000248.1:0-2621 GCA_964292625.1 uncultured bacterium | reverse complement strand
CCGCGTGTTTCCCAAAGGAATTCGGGGAGACAGAAACATGTCAATCGTGGTGATGGATACCGGTATTGACCCAAGTCACCCAGGATTTCAACCCATGGTATCCGCCCCCAATCTGGCCAGTCCGGAGTGGGACAAGAAGACCATCATGTTTCGTGATTTCGACAACGGCACTCCTGTCATCAACGACGAAAGCCACCACGGCAGCCACACTACATTTCTGGCTGCAGGTGCTCCTGGAGCTGCTATGGACAATCAGGGGAGAGCCAGAATCACCCACGCTTGGAATTCAGGGGTTGCTCCAGCCGGAGGCGGCCTGTATCCGGAGTATGGTGGTTTTTATGTGGATACGCCCGGTCAGATCAAACTCAGGGTCTGGGTTCAGGGTGCTGGAGTATTTGAAGAATTTCATCTGATGTATTCCAACAACAAACTGGGAAACTGGGTGGATCGCAACGTTCGCGGTGAGTCTGAAGCTGTTACCCCGGTTTATGAACCCTTTGAGTTTGAAACCCAATTCAAAGGCGGCAAAACCTATCCGACCTTTGAAACGCGCGATTACGATTCCTCCCGTGTCGAAGCGATGGATGGATGGACGACGGCGGCAGCGCTGTACAATGTTCCCCTGGGGCAGTGGGTTGAGCTTACCTATGAGGTTAGCGCGGAAAACCTGGGCTACTATCGCATTGTCACCAAAAGAGTATTGAACGGTGACAGGATTCGCTTTATCGTGGATTGCTATTGGCCCACAAGCGCCAATGAAGACGGAGTGATGTCTGATGGTGAACACATGTTTAGCGGAGCCTCACCCGACAGTAAGATCGTGCATATGATGGCCAAAACACCTTCCCAGTGGAATAGTGCCTTCAACTGGCTGAATACAGGCAATAATGTGGATTTGATCAAGACAGCGGTTGTATCGATCAGCCAGGGTACCAGCAGCAGTTCATACGGCTGGGTAAGCACCATTCCTGATCTGTTTAACAACAAAGGGTTGATTACCGTGGCTGCCGCTGGCAACGATGGCGCGTCCACTTCAAACAACATGTCCAATCCTGCCCGTTTGCCCACAGTAGTGGCCGTCAGTGCCACCAATGGAGCGGACTTTATCATGGGCCTATCCAGCACGGGTGGAACTCACTCCGTCAGTAGCGGCCAAATGAAGCCGGACGTGGTTGCTCCCGGAGGAGGAGTGATTATGGAGGGCGGAATTTGGTCTGCCGATTTTGGTGGCGAAGGGACAGCCCGCAGTTATGGCAATCCTGGTTCCCAAGTGAACTGGGGCAACGATACGCTTTTATACGATTATGTGCCGTTCTACGGAACCTCTATGGCCACTCCGATTGTGGCCGGAGCCCTGAACTTGATTATCGATGCCATGGGCGGATGGGATTATTGGTCCGATGCGAACACCGGCACGAGGGTATCAAAAGCCCGCAAAGCCAAGCAACTCCTTTTTATGACGGCAACCGAAACCAATTTGGGGCGTGAGCAAAAGCCGGATTCCGGCCCGGAGCTCAATCGCGGTTATGACCCCAACGGTAGCTTCACACCTGAGGAACAATTCTACGGCAAAGACCGCCACGAAGGCTACGGTAGAATAAACGTGGATGCGGCCGTGGATATCCTCACAGAAGAGACTCTAAGTGGCAATTTCTACCGCAGTTCCGGCCTCTGGTCTTCGCGAGCTGCTTACATCAATGGCGTTAATGATATCTATCCAAGCACTGGTCATCCGCTTTCGCCAATTGACTGGAACATTGTGAGCCAACCCAAAGCATGGGCGCGCCAGATCTATCTTGAGGGCTCGGCAGAACACCAGATCGCGCTCAACGTTCCCAGTTCTGCTGACTTTGACCTGTATCTCTATCAATTCAATCCTGCCCAGTATGGAGATCCACTGCTTGCCGCCAGAAGCGTGAACGCCGGCCTGGGCGCCGATGAACTAATCGTTTACACCCCCGCTTCCTCAGGTATCTTTTACCTGGTGATCAAAGCGGTGGATGGCTATGGTAACTTCCTGGTTTATATGGGAGACTTGGCTTTGCCGGAGATCGCGGTCAGCCCAGTCCAATTAGATTATGAGATGCTGACAAACGAAACCCAAAGCCAGTATCTTACAATTCAAAACAGCGGTGATCCAAGCAGCGTCCTGATTTATGATATCAGCATCATGGACGATTCTTTGGGCAGAGCTTTGGACAATGCCACTGTTAGCCTCAATCCAGATCTGTTCAATCCTGGAGAATTCTTAGAGTTGGGAGTAGTGCTACAAAACGATGGCAGCACACCCACCAGGGATGATGTGGTCATAGGATATGGAACATCATACGCTCCCAGACCATTCGATACTTATCAGTCCAGCGGACGGGCTGTTTCACTGTTTACATCTGCCGAAATTGGCCGGACAGGAATAATCAGCCACTTGGGCTGGAACGTGAAAACCGCAAGGACTTACAACCTACCCATCAAAATCTGGCTCAAACATACCACCGACACCCAAGCCAGCCCGAATTCCTGGAATACCAGCGGCGCCACTCTGGAGTATGATGGCAGCAATTCCTTCAATACCACAGGATGGAATAAGCTACAAATGAATCAATTCGATTACCAGGGCGGGAATC
>CAXYWN010000247.1:0-2688 GCA_964292625.1 uncultured bacterium | reverse complement strand
ATTAACCTATTCACAACACCACTTCCAGGCTTGTGAAGAGGTGAAGAGGTCAAAAAAGAAAGCCGCCCCTTGCGAGGCGGCTTATGTTTAGTTTTACCAGGATTCAATTATGTATGGTGAGAGCTCATACAACCTGCCGGTGTTTCCCTGGCTGGAGCGATATGTGCCCACGGAGATCGCCTCCCTTTCGATCAATGATTCCACACATTCTTTGAACTCCCTTTTCTTCATGTGAGACGCGTTCATCAACTGGGAATGGGTCGCCTTTCCATCATATTTCAAGCCCAGCGATTCCACCAGTTTCCGTTCGCCGGAGAGCTTGTCCTGTTCGCTCACGATTTCCAGGAAGGGAATGGGCGGGAAAGAGGTCCCAGAGTAGCCCTACGGCTTCGCCAGAGCCCGCATAAAGAGCTTTGCCGATGCGGTGGCATTATCTTCCCGGAGATGAGCGTTTTAGCGAGTTTTTTGGCGGTTTTAGAGGCCTTGTCGAAGTCCTCCGAATTAAAAGAGAATGGAGGAGGTGGTGACTTGGAGGAAAAAAGGGAGGCACACAGATTTCACAGATAGCACAGATTTTGGGTCGGGAATTGAGAATGGGGAAAGAATTGAACGGATGAACTGTCTCCCAAGCGGCTGTTTGTCGCACTGTAAAAAAGAACTGGACAAATCATGGGGTCGGGAATTGAGAATGGGGAAAGAATTGAACGGATGAACTGTCTCCCAAGCGGCTGTTTGTCGCACTGTAAAAAAGAACTGGACAAATCATGGGGTCGGGAAAAAATGACACAAAATTCCATAGGAGAATGAAATGGCACTGACACCTGAGGCCAAAACGGCTATCATGGCAGAGTTTAAACTCCATGAATCAGACACCGGCTCGCCTGAAGTTCAGGTTGCTCTTATCACCAAGCGGATCAATGACATCACTGGCCACTTGAAAGAGCATTCCAAAGACTTCAGCACCAGACGCGGGCTGTTGAAACTGATCGGGCAGAGAAGGCGCTTGCTTGACTATCTGAAGCGGAAAGAAATTAACCGCTACAGAGAGCTGATCAAAGCGCTGAAAATCCGCAGATAAACTCAGCCAAGATAATATGAGGTGGATTCTCAACGCTTATGGCGGGATCCACCTTTTTCCTTTTACAAGCGTCCGGAACTGAGAACCGGGCATAAGAAACCAACCTCCGAGGGAGCATGAGCAATACGCTGAAAGCCGTGGCCCGGCCGTTTTCAGCCTATTGCTTCTTCTCCCACGGAACAAACCAGGAGAAGTAATGCATAACTTCAACATCGTCAAGCGCGAGCTTGATTTCTGTGGCCGCCAGCTCTATGTGGAGACTGGCAGAATGGCCAAACAAGCCAACGGCAGCGTGTTTATCCGTTACGGAGGCACAGCCGTACTGGTTACCGCAACTATGAGCAAAGATCCTGTGGAAAATCAGAATTTCTTCCCGCTCACAGTTGATTATATCGAAAAAATGTACGCCAGCGGCAAGATTCCCGGCGGCTTTTTCAAACGTGAAGCCAGACCTACCACCGATGCCACCCTCTCCGCCCGGGTGATCGACCGCAGCATCAGACCGCTGTTTCCGGAAGGATTCCGCAATCAGGTGCACGTGGTTTTAAACGTTCTGGCCTATGACGGTGAGACCGACGCCTCCGCCCTCGGTATATTCGGAGCCTCGCTCGCCCTCACCATGTCCGACATTCCCTTCAAAGGCCCGATTGCGGGAGTGAAGGTGGGACTGGTTGACGATCAAATCATCGTGAACCCCTATCAAAGCCAGATGAACGGCCCTTCGACGCTGAATCTGCACGTCGCAGCATCCGAAAATTCCGTGGTGATGATTGAATCCGCGGCTGCGGAACTCAGCGAAGAAACCTTGCTGGAAGCTGTTTATACAGGACACGAAGAGATCAAAAAACTCTGTGCCCTGCAAAACGACATCGTAGCCGAAGTTGGCAAGGAAAAGGTGGAAGTGATCCTGTTGGCGATACCGGCCGAGATAATGAGCAAAGTGGAAACCGGATATGGCAGCCGCATCGCTGAAGCAGCCGTGATCTTTGGCAAGCAGGAACGCCAGGACGCCTTTGACGCAATCGAAACCGAGATGCTGGAAAAAGCTCTGGCTGAGGATGAAGCAGGCTTCGAAGAGAACCAAAAATGGTTCAAAGCCGCCAATGAAGAACTGATTCGCCGCTACGTGCGCGATAACATTATCAAGAACCACCACCGGGTGGACGGCCGCGGGCTGGACGACATTCGCGAAATCACCTGCGAAATCGACGTTCTCCCAGTCGTACACGGTTCCGCGCTTTTCACCAGAGGCGAGACCCAATCCCTGGGTACCGTAACTCTTGGCGGCGGCAGCGACGAACAGATTATCGATGGCCTGGAAGTTGAGTATAAAAAGTTCTTTTACCTGCATTACAATTTCCCGCCTTTCAGTGTTGGCGAAGCCGGTAGAATGGGTCCCGTGGGACGTCGCGAACTGGGCCATGGCAACCTCGCAGAGCGCGCTCTGACAGCCGTTTTGCCAGACCGGGAAACATTTCCCTACACGATGCGCATCGTCGCCGACACCCTGGAATCCAACGGATCCTCCTCAATGGCCGCGATTTGCAGTGGCTGTCTGGCAATGATGGCAGGCGGGGTTCCGATCAAGGCTCCTGGAGCCGGAATCGCTA
>CAXYWN010000246.1:0-2719 GCA_964292625.1 uncultured bacterium | reverse complement strand
AAAAATGTTGTTCAGATCCACGGGAGTGTGGCCGGCGGCGAAGACCACTTCCACCGGGAAAGAGGTGGTGAAGCCGATGCGTTTAGTCTTCATAACTCTGTCTCAAATACTGGTCTTCCAAGTCGTCGATCTGGGTTTGAGTGGCTGCGATATCGCTTTCGAGTTCTGCCATCCGGCTTTGCAGAAAGTTGAGCCGGCCTGGCTCGGAATAGGCTTCCGAACGGGATAGCTCCAGGTGGACAGAATCGAGTTCCGTCAGCAGCGCCTCCAGGCGTTCACCGCCTGTTTCTATTTTCAGATGGATTTGTTCAAGATACCAGGGGTTGATCTTTTTCCTGCGTTCGCGGGGGGGGGGGGGGGCTTTGGCGATGGCCGGTTCTTCGAAGGCCAGTTCAACAGCTCTTTGCATGTCGCAATCAGGCTCTTCGACGGTGGTATAGATTCCCGAGGCTGAGACCTTTTTGCGAAAGACCCAGAATTTCGTGGCCAGTTCGCCGAGGAACCAACGATCATGGGAGACGAAAATGATGGTGCCCTGATACGCTTTCAGCGCCTCCAGCAGGGATTCGGTCATGTCTATATCCAGATGGTTGGTGGGCTCGTCGAGAATCATCAGGTTCGGGTTGGAATGGATCATTTGGCAGAGGAAGAGGCGGGAACGCTCGCCGCCGCTCAGAACACGGACCTTCTTCTCGACGTCGTCGCCGCGAAACCCAAAGCGCGCCAGCCAGCCGAGAACGTAGCCCTGCGGCTCCTGCGGAACAAGCTGCCAGATGGTTTCCATCACAGTGAGGGTATCATCCAGATTCACCTGATGCTGGTCGTAATAGCCGATATTCAGGCTGGCGCCGGTTTTCAGGCTTCCGCCCATGATCTCGTGTTCGTCCAAAAGTATGTTTAAAAGAGTGGTCTTGCCGCAGCCGTTGGGGCCCAAAATGCAAATGCGGTCGAGATAATGCGCTTTAAGGTTTACTTCCCGGGCCAGTTCCAGATCTGGTGGGATGCCGAAGCTGAGGTCAGTGAGGGTATAGACGTCGTTGCCACTGCGTTTTCCGGCTGCCACGGGCAGGTGCAGTTGTTTCGTCTGGCCGGGCTTTTTCACGACCTCCATCCGCGCGAGCATTTTATGGCGGGATTTGGCGGAATTGGTGCGGGTTCCGGCCATGAATTTGCTGATGTAGGTCTGGGTTTCCGAGATTAGCTTCTGTTGGCGCTCATACTGGCGTTCCTGGCTGAGACGGGCGATCTCGTCGGCTGCTTTGAACGAACTGTAATTACCCTTTGTGATGGTGATTTCGCCGTCGCGCAGGCACCAGACGCTGCTGATGGTATTATCCAGGAACTGGCGGTCGTGGGAAACGACCAGAAAGGGTTTGCCTTGCTTGAGGAGGTATTTTTCCAGCCAGGCGATCATCTCCAGGTCGAGGTGGTTGGTGGGCTCATCCAGAATCAGCAAATCGTGTTCCAGTAGCAGGATCGCAGCCAGACAGATTCGGGTCTGTTCGCCGCCGCTGAAATCACCGCAGCGTTTATTCCAGGTTTCAGGGGGCAGACTCAGGGAGGTGAGCACATATTTCAGTTCGTTTTCAAATTCATAGCCGCCTAAAGATGTGTAACGTTCCACGCATTGATTCAGCCGGGACTCGATCTCCTCACTGTGGCATTTGGCTAATGCTTGCGAGAGACTATCGATCTCATCGGAGAGTGCGATCAGGTCCTGGCGGGAAGTGTGAACATGGTCCAGGAGCGTGATATCCAGGTCGAGCTTGAGGTCCTGGGGCAGCCAGGCGACACGGCAGTTCCGGGCGCGCAAAACCTCTCCCGAACTGGGGCGCAGTAAACCTAAAAACAGTCTGATCAGGGTGGTTTTGCCGGAACCGTTAGTTCCGATCAGGCCAACCTGGCTGTTTTGTTCCAAACTGCAATTCACCTGGTTCAGGATATAATTACCGCCGAATTCCAGCGAAAGATCACGCGCGCGGATCAGGCTCATGACATCATTTTTCCTTTTAATAGTTTCTTGCGAGCGCCTTTAATGTGCAGTTCCGCAAGCTATTCTTACCAACCTTTACAAAGAGGCGGGGCTGTCAAATACAAATTTTACTTGTCAAAAAACGTGCCTGATTTTCTTAGGTTCCAAGGTCCGGGATGTAGCGCAGTCCGGCTAGCGTACTTGAATGGGGTTCAAGTGGTCGCAGGTTCAAATCCTGTCATCCCGACCAACACTTTACGGACCGACCCGGGTGAAAACCCGGGTTTGTTTTTCTAGAACAGATAAATAATTGAGCCTTCAATTGCCTCAGAAAACACTTGTGAAATCCTCTACAACTCAAAGATTTACGTACTCCAATTTTCCTGATCAGTTCTTACGCAAAGCAGGATATCAGACGGAAATTATAGTGAAATGTAGCAAGAGCAGAGGATGAAGGAATATCTATGGAAGCTGGGAAGGATGTATTATCAGTTGAGGTGCCAAAGGGCGAGTTCCTTTTGGCGTCTGACCTCACGGGGTTTGGGAACGTGGATGGGCTTGCCGGTGTAATAATCCAGATGGGTGTAGTACATACAGGTGCTGATTGTCATCGGAGTGGGTGTGAATTCTTGAACTTGCTCTACCCTAAGACGGTTCTGGACAAGCCATTTGCGGAGCTCAAGCGCGTCTTCAATGGTGGTGCCGGGGTGTCCGATGATGATGTAAGGGATGATCTGACGCTTGATG
>CAXYWN010000245.1:0-2720 GCA_964292625.1 uncultured bacterium | reverse complement strand
ACGTGAACGTTCACAAAAGCTTCCAGACATCCGGAAACAATGAATACACCTCCGTTTTTGGCTCTCAAACGATAGATCTCACCAGCTTGGACCCCAATTCCAATCCAATCGAAGTTACGGCGGTGTTTGGCTCTTCCTATGTGACGCTTCCCAACGACATTGATTTTGAGATCCAGCCGACTGCTGTTTTTGGTTCGGCCATCGTGCCGCCCAAACCAGCGATGAGCAAAGCTCCCGCCGGAACCGTCAAGATCGAGGCCAACGCAGTTTTTGGCAAGGTGGAATTTGTTTACAAGGAGCCTACCCGCCTGCGGTCTGGTTATCGGGAGGCAGCGCCAGATTCGACCCAGGGAGCGCCTTCTGATACCCTGTAGATTTCCAAAACTGCTGATTGCCCTTCCGATCTTTCTTTTACTCACTATCGGCTTGTTGCCGGCGGAGGGGCTGGGATATGTTCTCAGCGGCGGCGGTGCGAGGGGTTTTGCCCAGCTTGGCATGCTCAAGGTTCTCGAAGAAGAGGGCATCTATCCGGATCAGATCATGGGTTCGAGTGTCGGCTCGATCATGGGCGGTCTTTACGCCATGGGCTACTCGGCCACGGAAGTCGAATCCCTGATGGTTTCCATCGAGTTTGCGGATATAATCAACGAGCGCCAGAGCCGGCGGGACCTATATCCCGGCGATAAACGCTGGCCTGGTTACGGGAATTTGAGAGTGCCTCTGAGTTCCAAGGGCATGCCGCAGCTTCCGGCCAGCCTGTTCACCGGGGTCAAGATCGACTTGGCCCTCGCCAGATTGTTCATGCCAGCCTCAGCTTATCGCGATTATTCCAAATTGCCTGTCAATTTTGCCGGACTCACCATCGACATGCATACCGGGGAACTCGTAATCCACCAGGAAGGCTCACTCTTACAATCAATCCGCGGTGCCGCCACGGTTCCCACTTTGATCGCCCCCTATACCTTCAATGGACGTACCCACATCGATGGCGGCCTCCTCCAGAACCTTCCCGTACCACAGGTTGTCGAGCTTGGCGCCGATAAGATTCTCGCCCTCAAGATCAATTCTCCGCTTCTGGGCAACGCTCCCAAAGACTTTTACGGGATCCTCAACCACATCATCAATATTGCCATGCACACCAGTATCGACGCCAATCTGGAGCTCTGTGACCTGATTCTGGAGCCCGACCTCACAGGTTATGGAAACATGTCCTATCCCAAGGCTCATACGATTTTCATGATAGGCGAGGACTATGCCCGCGCCAACCTGGAAGCGATCAGGTCTTTCCGCGACTCACTGCTGGCGGAGGGCTACGTCTTCAATAAACCCCAGCGAGTTCCGGCTCTGACAGCGGTGACCGTCAACGAAATCATTTGCCGGGGAAATTCCCGCGTGCCGTCCGCCAAAATAATTGCTTATTCACGCTTGAAAACTGGCACAGAATACACTCCGAATGAGATCATCGACGCCTGCCGCCTGGCCTGGAACTCCCAGAAATTTCAAACCGTGTATCCCGTTCTGGAGCCTCTGGAAAGCGATTACAGGCTGGTTCTGTATGTGCGTGAGCGGGAACCGCGCTATCTCCATCTGAACGCCAGCTATTCCTCAGAAGCTGGATTCAGCCTTGGCGCCGCGGCCGAACTCAACGACGTCCTCCTGCCCAATTCCAAGCTGCTCGCAGGTTTCACCCTGGGCGGAAGATCCGGGCTGAATCTGGATTTTGTGAAAAACTTTGGCGATTTCCACGCGGCCTACCTGCGCCTCCACCCCTATATCCAGCGCAGCCGTGTCTCTCGTTTTGACTCTCATGATAACAGAGTGGCCAGCCTCGATTCGCTGGACTACGGGATTATTCCCGGAATCGGCTTTTTAGCGGACCGCCTGTTCAACGCTGAGGCCTTTGCCTATTTTTCCCGCGCCAAAACATCCAGCCAGGTTCCCTCCGGTATTTCGGAAGTGGCTCCCCAACTGGATTCCGGTCTTGGCTTCAAGGTCTATCACGAAAGCCTGGACGCCGACATGTTTCCCCGCTCCGGCGCCCGCGCTTTCATCAAGGCCAATATCGCTCCCTGGGACGCCCTCAGCGATACAAACTACGCCCGTCTCACCGCCGATCTGGATGTCTATGCCCCTCTGGCCAAGTTCCTTTCCTTACGTCTGGGCTTTGCCTACGGCTCCCATTTCGGGACTTACGCGGACAACTCTCTGGACCTGCTCAATTACGGCGGGGCGCAAGGCATTCTGGGATACCAGCGGTCTCAGGCACCTTCTGCCGATTACAAGTACGGAACCCTCAGCGCCGTGCTTATGCCCCTGCAAGAACTGTTTCTCGAAACCGGTGTCCAGGCCCTAAACACTGCCGGAAACTCCGATTGGAGCTTAGACCGGGATCTCCTCTTCAGCTACTATGCCAGCCTGGGATACCGAACTCCCCTTGGCCCGCTGGGACTAACGTGGAGCGTGAGAGAAGACGGCAAAAACAACCTCTTCTTCAACCTCGGATACACCACCGACCTATTCTGGTTTTCCCGAAAATAGAATCTACAACGATCCACCCTGCTTGGGCAAAATAGAGCTGTGCCAATTTCAAATGCCATGTACAGTGTGCCCGCCTTTACCCACCCAATCCCCGATGTGTCATTCCGGGGCGGCTTTTTGGAGCCGAGCCCGGAATCCAGCCCGTCGGTAAATCCCTTCCCTGACGCATTCGCAAACTTCAG
>CAXYWN010000244.1:0-2721 GCA_964292625.1 uncultured bacterium | reverse complement strand
CAACAAAAAACAGCACAAAGACCTTCCGCGCCAACCCCCCCCTCTTTGTGCAGGGCTATTTCCAATACGCCTCCAAAAAGAGCGGCGGCACCCCCCGCAGCCACCTGCGCTTCGGCAAATCCCCCATCCACAGCCAGTATCTGGTGACCAAGGAAGACTTTGTGGCCTGCCACAACCAGGCTTTCATCGGCCGCTTCGATATGCTGGACGGGATCAAGGAAGGCGGAGTATTTTTGCTGAACTCAAACTGGGCTCGTGACGAGGCCTTCAACCACCTCACCTGCGACATGCAGGAGACCATCATCAACCGCAAAATCAAGTTTTACAACATCGACGGCCTGAAAATCGCCGAAGACGTAGGCTTGGGCGGCCGCGTGAACACCGTGATGCAGACCGCTTTCTTCCTCATCTCCGGGATTCTGGAGCGCAAAGAGGCCATCACCCTGATCAAGGAATCGATCGTAAAGACCTACACCAGAAAGGGTGACAAAGTGGTGAAAATGAATCTCGACGCGGTGGACCACGTGAACGCGGCCCTGCTCGAAATCAAAGTCCCAGCCTCCATTCCGGAACTATGCACACCTCGTATGAAACTGGTCCCGGACGGCTCCGATGCCTTCACCACCAACGTAATTGAGCCCATCATGCGCGAACAGGGCGACCAGATCAAGGTTTCCCAGATGACCCTGGACGGCTATGTCCCCAGCGGAACCTCCAAACTGGAAAAACGCAGCGTGGCCCCAGCCGTGCCCCATTGGATCGCCGAAAGATGCATCCAGTGCAATCAGTGCTCCTTTGTCTGCCCTCATGCCGCCATCCGCGCCAAACTCGCCAAAGATGAGGACCTCAAAGACGCCCCCGCTTCCTTCAACACCCTCAAAGCCACTGGCGCCGAGGGCTACCAATACAAGGTTCAGGTCTATATCGACGACTGCCAGAGCTGCCGCGTCTGCGTGAATGAATGTCCCAAACAGGCTCTGGAAATGAGGCCCATCGAAACCGAAAGGGAAGCCGGAGAACAGGCCAACTATGAATACTTCGACGCCATGCCCTCCGACGTGATGGCCAATTTCAAGGTGTCCAACGTCAAGGGCTCCCAGTTCAAACAGCCCCTGTTGGAATTCTCAGGCGCCTGCGCCGGTTGCGGCGAAACTCCCTACATCAAGCTGCTCACCCAGCTTTTCGGCGACCGCATGATCGTGGCCAACGCCACAGGCTGCTCCTCCATCTGGGGCGCAACCTTCCCCACCATCCCCTATGCCAAAAACCAAGACGGCAAAGGGCCCGCCTGGGCCAACAGCCTCTTTGAAGACAATGCGGAATATGGCTTTGGCATGCGCCTGGCCGTGAATTCCCACCGTAAGCTGCTCCGCCACAACATGGAACAGCTCCGGGAAAAGAGCATCGACCCCGCCCTGAAGGATGCCTTTGGCTATTCTCTGGAACACTGGGCCGATGTGGATCAGGCTGCCAAAGACAACTCCGACAAGATCAGAGCCCTGCTCCCCACGGCGATTGAAAAGGCATGCGAAGGCTGCAAACCGATGCTGCAAGCGGTGAAAGAGCTGCAGGATTACCTGGTGGAACGCTCCATGTGGTCCATCGGCGGCGACGGCTGGGCCTACGATATCGGCTACGGCGGACTTGACCACGTGCTGGCCTCAAACCAGAACGTGAACATCTTCGTGCTGGATACCGAGGTCTATTCAAACACCGGCGGCCAATCCTCCAAAGCCACTCCCCTGGGCGCCATCGCCCGCTTTGCCGAGGCTGGTAAGGAAACCAACAAGAAAGACCTGGGCATGATGATGATGACCTACGGCTACATCTATGTGGCATCCATCGCCATGGGCGCGAACAAGGCGCAGGCCCTGAACGCCATCATGGAAGCGGAAGCCTTCCCCGGCCCCTCGATCATCATCGCCTACGCTCCTTGTATCAACCACGGCATCGATATGTCGCTCAGCCAAAAACGCCAGAAAGCCGCTGTGGACGCGGGCTACTGGCTCCTCTATCGCTACAATCCGCTCAACCGGGAACAGGGCAAAAACCCCCTCACCCTGGACAGCAAGGAACCCACCCTCAGCGTGCAGGAATTTCTCAAAGGCGAAAGACGCTATTCCGCTGTGGAAAGCAACTTCCCAGAACGCGCCGAGAAATTCCAGGCCGCCGCAGCCACCTTCTTCAAGGATAGATACCTGCAATACAAGAAATTAACCGAAGACTAAAAACATAGATAAACCATGTGGAAACCGGCGGACGTCACGTTCGCCGGTTTTTTGTTTGGGGCGGAATGGATGGCTTGGCATGATGAGGTCGAATTGTTTGGCTCTGCCAACCCCGATGGATCCGCCCATCCAGCAATCAGCCTCAACCGGGTTTTACCTTCAGACTTTTCCCGATTCTGCCGGCAGATTGACTCCGATTTTCCTTTCAGATTTAGCCCGATATTGTCCGCAGATCCAACCGGATTTTACCCGCAGATTCACCCGGGTTTTCGGGATTATTGGAGAGGCCCGCCAAGATAGTCTTTCCGGCTCATCTAAGCATCTTCAGAGCCCCTAATATCGCTTCCAAGCTCTCACGGGTAGCTTGCGTAGCCCAGAAGCCGTTTCCGCCCTTAAGGCTATGTTTAGGGCGTTTATGGGCAAACTGGGCAAGCCCGGAGGGCGACAGACTGATAGCGAGGGTGTGCAGAAACTGCTTCAGCTGTTTCGGAAC
>CAXYWN010000243.1:0-2727 GCA_964292625.1 uncultured bacterium | reverse complement strand
GTGAGTGAACTGAAGCTGGAAGTTCCTTGAAAATACCCGGTCAGGTAGGCAGATCCGGCCGAGTCCACAGCAATGCCAGAACTTAACTCATGATTCGTACCGCCCGCGCGAACCGCCCAGAGGAAATTGCCATCCGGGTCAAGTTTGGCGACAAAGATATCATCGCTTCCACTGGATCTCAGACTGTGGGTGCCGAAGCTGGCGGTTAAATGTAAAGGCCCGGTCAGGTACGCAGATCCCGCCGAGTCCACGTCAATGCCCTGACCATAGTCAGTACTTACACCGCCTGCGCTGACCGCCCAGAGGTAATTTCCGGCGGAGTCCAACTTCGCGACAAAGATATCATTGCTTCCACTGGAGCTCAGGCTGTGGGTGCCGAAGCTGGCGGTTCCGTTAAAATACCCGGTCAGGTAGGCAGATCCGGCCGAGTCCACGGCAACGCCACCACAATAATCAGGAGCTGTACCGCCTGCGCTGACCGCCCAGAGGTAATTTCCGGCGGAGTCCAACTTGGCGACAAAGATATCATTGCTTCCACTGGAACTCAGGCTGTGGGTGCCGAAGCTGGAAGTTCCTTGAAAATACCCGGTCAGGTAGGCAGATCCGGCCAAGTCCACGGCTATGCCAAAAGCTTCGTCAAATTCTGTACCACCCCCCCTGACCGCCCAGAGGAAACTGCCCAAGGAATCAAGTTTGGCGGCAAAGATATCATCGCTTCCACTGGAACTCAGGCTGAAGGCGCCGAAGCTGGCCGTTCCAGTAAAATTACCTGTCAGGTAGGGTAATCCGGCAGAGTCCACAGCAATGCTAGAACCCATGTCATTATTAGATGTACCGCCCGCACTAACCACCCAGAGAAAATTGCCAGCAGGGTCCAGCTTGGCGGCAAAGATATCACTATAATAGCCGTTAGCACTCAGGCTGTGGGTGCCGAAGCTGGCGGTTCCATTAAAACTCCCTGTCAGGTAGGCAGATCCCGCCGAGTCCACGGCAATGCCATTACCATAGTCATAACTCACACCGCCCGCGCGGACCGCCCAGAGGTAATTGCCAGCGGAATCCAACTTGGCGACAAAGATATCACTTTGTCCACTGGAGGTCAGGCTGAGGGTGCCGAAGTCGGCGGTTCCTACAAAATACCCTGTCACATACTGGTTGCCTTGGCTGTCGATAGCTATGGCATTGCCTTGATCTCCTTGGTCTCCACCCGCGCGGAGAGCCCACGCCCATCCGGGTGTTTGCGCTGTCAAAGCGACCACAACCATCATCAAAGCAATCAAGATTGCCAGACATTTCACCTTGCTCATAATCTCCTCCTTTTGGAGATAAAAAACATTTTAACAAAGAAAAAGGAAGACTGGATTTTTGTCAATGATAAAATCGATTTGAGCTTGTCAGCTTATGGAATTCCCTCTGCCTGTCCCGCTACTTATCCCCTCTCAAGATTGAATCTGTGTTATCTGTGTAATCTGTGCGCTTCCTTCTTTTCCCCAATTTTCAATTTTCAATTTTCAATTCTTCTCCATTCTCACCGCAAAAGAAAGAGCCCCCGGATGTCAGGGGCTCGCATATTAGATGATTTTGTTCTTAGTTTATTTCGCCATGGCTGCGGGGATGGTCTCGGTGTTCAGTTTGCTCATGCGTGCCATCAGATCATTGAGAATGGGCCTTTGCTCATCAGTGGGGTTATTAAGGTCAAGATCCTTGGCGGCTTCTTCCAGGGGTACCTGGGCAGCCACAAAGGCATCCATATCGGCCTGGGTCAGATTGCCTGCTTCGGCTTTGGCTTCCCATGTTTCGACGACAACTTTCACGTCCGCTATCCATTGGTCGAGCGGACTTAAGGCCACTTCTTCGGTTTCTACAACTTCATCGGTTTCAACTTTGGCTTTGCAGGCGAACATGAACAGAGCCACCAGCGCCAGCAGGATCAGAAAATACTTTGTTGCTTTCATTTTGTCTCCTTTTTTTAGTGATTTGTGCAGATAAACTCTCACAAAACACTATATCTGCAAGCATTTGATTTATCCATCATAATTTTGTCAAGCCATTTCTCCCGCCTCGGAGTGCCGAACTTAGCCTTCACCCGCCCAAAACCCCGACCTGTCATTCCGAGTCAGCCTTTTGGGCTTAAACCGGAATCCAGCCCGTAATACAAAAGAAGGTTCAACCCCGCAGGGATGAAGGCCGGTGATTCATCCCCGGTAAATTATGAGCCACAGCGAACGGTCGAAACAAACCCGCAGGGGGGCAGCAATATTGGCGGGGTGTTAATCTACGTTAGGAATTCAGCCCCAGCGTATAATAACCGGCAGCACAATGCCAAAAACCCCTCGTCAGAGGGGTGCGGGAATATAGGCGGGGCGTTTTAACCCCCGTATAGAAGACACAAGCTATACCCCAAAAAACCCTCGTTAGAGGGGTGCAGGACTTTGGTTCGGGATTCATCCCGGATCGGATCTGTCTGATTTCCAGACAATATCGGGCATAAAAGAAGCTGGCAAGGCCCCGTCCTTTTCTCACCATCTGGGTTGCGTCCAAACGTGGAGGGCGGCAGGATAATAAATGATAATGACACAGGTCATACTGGCACCCCAGTTAAAACTGGGGCCACATTCCTACACCCCTGCGGGGTTGTTTAAGGGTTTTGCTGTCGCTTATCATCTACCGGGGATTAATCCCCGGCCTATATTCCTGCACCCCTGCGGGGTTTGGCTGGGTGACACA
>CAXYWN010000242.1:0-2745 GCA_964292625.1 uncultured bacterium | reverse complement strand
CCCCGCTGGCACTTGGACATGGAAACCAACTTCTTGCGCCCGGAGAAGCAACCCTTTTCCTGAAACACCCTTACCGGCCACACCCTCAGTTGCCGCCAATACGTTCCTCTCATGAAAAGAATGAATTACGGCCTCAGCTATGCCGGGGCAGGCTTCGGCTTTACCTCAGCCGAAAACTTCTCCCGCAAGATCTGGGATCCCTTCCTGGACCTGGATCTGGCCGCACCCGGCCTGAGGATCCACACCAGCAACAGGCTAATGCTGGAAACCACCCGCTTTTGGCCCTCCGACCGCGACCGCCTCGGCTGGCAGGGAGATCTCAGCCTCCGACTCCGGGCCCCCCTGACCACCGAGATTCGCGCCAACCTGGCCGCGGCCTGGGATCCCTCCGCCGATTCCAATGAGGTCTTCCCCGGAATGCGCGGCTGGGGCGGTTCCATCCCTCAAAACACCGGAATCCGCGGCGGCTTAACTTGGTACGCCCCGGTGCTCAAGGTCCGCAACGGCATCTGGGACCCCAACCTCTACCTCGGCGACGTCAACCTGGGCCTGTTCTTCGATTACAACCGCGGCCGCTGGCTCGCTGGTCCCTCTGGCGCCACCATGGCGGATAACGACCTCTATTCATGGGGCGCGGGGCTGATCGCCGAGATTTCCGCCGGCTATCTCTTGAGTTTCAACGCCGGCCTCCGCCTCGCTTTCTGCAAAGGCTCCAGCAAACCGGTTCTGGAACTCATCCTGGGCCTGTAGCGGAACTTATGCTTGACACAAAATCGCTCTGCTGGGATTTGGCGTGATACAGTAAAAAACCACTAACGTAGGAGAATACAATGCTTTTACCCGATAATCTTTACTACACCGAAAGCCACGAATGGGTGAGCGTCAACGATGACATCGCCACAGTTGGCATCACCGATTTTGCCCAGCACGAATTGGGCGACATCGTCTTTCTGGAACTGCCCGATGCCGGAGCCAAAGTCTCTGCCGGCGAGCCATGCGGCACCATCGAGGCCGTTAAATCCGCGGAAGATCTCATCAGCCCCGCCAGCGGCCATATCGAAGAAAAGAACCAGGACGCCGAGGACAGCCCGGAAATCATCAACAAATCCCCTTACGAAGATGGCTGGCTCTATCGGATCCGCCTCAACAATCCTGACGAACTGGAGAACCTCCTCACAGCTTCCGAATATACCAGGCTAATCCAGCCCAGCAATCAGTGATCGCCAAAAACAAGAACTTCCTGATAATCCTCTCCGCCCCTTCCGGAGGCGGCAAGAGCACCATCTTGAACGAAGTGCTCAAAGTGAACGCTGGCATCGATTATTCCGTCTCCTACACCACCCGTCCGCCCCGGGGGCAGGAACAAAACGGGATTCATTACCACTATGTGGACGAGCCGGATTTTCTGCGCCGCCAAGCCGAAGGCGATTTCCTCGAAACTGCCCAGGTTTTCGGATGCTGGTACGGAACCTCCATCAGCTTTATCCAAAGCCGCCTTGCCGCCCGCCGGCATGTGATCATGGATATAGACGTCCAGGGCGCCGCCCAGATCAGTGCCACCGCCATTCCCTATGTGAAAATCTTCATCGTGCCCCCTTCGGTGGAGGTCCTGCGCGAACGCCTCGTGGAACGTGCCACCGATTCCCCCGCAGAGATAGACAAACGCCTCAAAGTCGCCCGGCATGAGCTCGAATTCATCCCCGCCTACGACTATTTGGTGATCAACGACCATCTCCCCGCAGCTGTTGCCGACGTCCTCGCCATCGTCCGCGCAGAAGAAAACCGCGTCAGCCGATATCTGGAGCCCATCGCCGGCTTCATCAAAAAGGAGCTTTCAACATGATAGATAAAAAAATCGAGACCTTCCTCGAAAAAACCGACCTCAACTACGTCTTTTGCCTGCTTGCCAAGCTGGAATCACAGAGGCTTAGCCAGCTTCCCACCTATGTCCGCCAGCGTTTGGAGGACAAGATCGCCGTCATCTCCATGGATCACGTGGCGTCGAACGAGGTGCCGGATTACTTCGCCGATATCGAAGAGGCAAACCTGATCGCGGCCCAGCAGGGCTCTCCCTTCGCCGATGACGACATTCAAAGCGTCGAAGAGACCTTCGACGATTCAGAAGATCACATCGAAGAACTGATTCACGACAACCTCGAACGCTATGCCGACGACGAGGACGACGAAGAATTCGCTTTTGCCAACGAAGCTGAAGAAGCTGAAGAAGAAGAAGAAGAATAGACGCCCCCATGTCCCGCGCTTTGCTGCAACACCTTGAGCTCTTGCGCAACCTGGGCGTAAAAGAGATTTACAGCGTTTCCGACCCCGACGCGGAAACCTTGGACAGCCTCAGCCTCCGCTACGCCAACTGCCAAAAATGCTCCCTCGCCTCCGGGCGAACCAAATTTGTCTATGGCGAAGGAAGCCCACAAGCCCGGGCCATGCTGATCGGAGAAGCACCCGGAGCCGCGGAAGACCGCAGCGGCCGACCCTTCGTGGGCGAAGCCGGGAAACTGCTGGACAAAATGCTGTCCGCCATCGAACTGGACCGCAAAGACATTTATATCACCAACATCCTCAAATGCCGCCCCCCCAACAACCGCGATCCCGAAAGCTCGGAACGCCAGGCCTGCCTCCCCTATCTGCTCGAACAAATCGAAATCATCCAACCGAGCCTCATCCTCATTCTCGGCCGGGTTGCCGCCCTAACCCTGCTGGAAACCAACCTCACCCTGGAAAAGCTCC
>CAXYWN010000241.1:0-2747 GCA_964292625.1 uncultured bacterium | reverse complement strand
CTCTGGCGGTGCTGAGACTGGCCCATCGCAAGGGGAAAAACATTTTTGTTTATGTGAGCGAAACCCGGCCCCGCTTCCAAGGCTCCAAGATCACAGCCTGGGAACTCGAACAGGAAGGCATTCCGCATGCAATTATCCCCGACAGCGCCTGCGGCTATTACTTCTGGAAGAAGGAGATAGACCTGGTGATGACAGGAGCCGACCGCGTTTGCCTCAACGGAGATATCGCCAACAAAATCGGCACCTACGACAAAGCCGTTCTGGCCCACTATCACGGGATTCCCTTCTACATCGCTGCGCCGCTTTCCACCTTTGATTTCGCCTGCAAGCAGGGAGCCGATATCCCCATCGAGTTCCGCACCGGGGACGAGGTGAAACTCTACGGCGGACAGCTCACCGCCAATCCGGGATCCACGGCTCTGAATCCTGCTTTCGACATCACGCCCGCCGCACTCATCGCCGGCATCGTCACCCCCAAAGGCGTTTTTGCCGCCTCCGAAGCCGCTCAAAAGGTGCAGGGATAAACGTTATGCAACCCGTCCAGACCGTCGATCTTATCCTGCGCGGAGGCACCATCCTGACTCTGGATCAGGAAATGCGGGTTCTGGAGGATCATGCCATCGCCATCGACCAGGGCCGCATTTTGGATATTTTCGCTCCCCACGAGACCAAATACCAGGCCCGGCAATACCTCGAAACCTCCGATTGCATCATCATGCCAGGGCTGATCAACGCTCACACCCATCTGCCGATGACCTATTTCCGCGGGCTGGCGGACGATCTGCCGCTCCAAACATGGCTGCAGGATTTCATCTGGCCGCTCGAGGCAAAAATGCTTGATCGCGAGTTCCTCAGCCAGGCTGCGCTGCACGGCGCCGCCGAGATGATCAAAAACGGCATCACCCAGATTCATGATATGTATTTCAACATGCCGGCCATCGCCGAAGCGTGTTCCCAAGCGGGTTTGCGGGCTATCATCGGCGAAGCGGTTATCGACCGGCCGGGCAATTTCGACCCCCTGCACGCCACCCTTGGCGCCAAGGTGCTGGAACTCAGAGAGCGTTTCGCCTCCGACCCCCTGCTCGATTTCAACCTCGCGCCCCATTCCATCTACACCTGTTCGGAAGCGACCCTCCGCAAATGCGCTCAAGTGGCTGAAAAGCATGGTATTTTGCTGCACATGCACCTCTCCGAAACCCGCCAGGAAGTGGATGATTGTCTCAAAGAGCACGGTCTGAAACCGGTTTTCTATCTGCAAAAGCTGGGTATTTTAGCTCAACCCGCCGTTTATGCCCACGCGATTTGGACGGATTCGGACGAGATCGAACTCATGGCAGCCAATCCGGCTTCAGTGGCGATTTGCAGCGACTCCAACCTCAAACTCGCCTCCGGCATCCTGCCTTTGGCAGCATATCTGCGCCAGGGCGTGAACCTCTGTTTCGCCACCGACGGCGTGGCCAGCAACAACAACCTGGACCTGCTGGCCGAACTGGTCCTCACCGCCAAACTGCACAAAGCCGTAAACAATGGTCCCGCCTTTCTCCCCGCCGCGCAGGCCCTGCAAATGGCAACCCTCGGCGCCGCGCAGGCCCTCGGAGTCGCGGACCGGCGGGGTTCGTTGGAAATCGGCAAAGACGCCGATATCTGTGTGCTGGGGCTCGACGCTCTGGAATGCCAACCCTTTTACAATCCCTATTCCCACGTGATTTACACCCTCGGCGCCCGCCACGTGCGGGATGTGATAATCGCCGGAGAACTGGTGCTTGAGGATGGCAAACTCACCAAGGTGGACGAGTCGGAACTGATCGTCACCGCCAAAATCCAAAAGGATCGCATCCTGAAGGAACTGGGCAAATGATCCTGATCAAGAACCGGCGCGCCCTGCACGATTATTTTGTAATCCAGAAATTCGAGGCCGGCATCGCCCTCGTGGGCAGCGAGATCAAATCCATCCGCGACGGCAAAGTCAATTTCAAGGATAGCCACGCGCGCATCATGAAAGACGAATGCTGGCTACTCAACCTCCATATCTCACCCTTCGAAAAATCCACTCACTTCGCCCCCGACCCCACCCGCAAACGAAAACTGCTGCTGCATAAATACGAGATCCGCCGTCTGCGCACCAAAACCGAGGAACTGGGCATGACCATCGTCCCTCTGGAAATCTTCATCAACGCAAGAGGCCTCTGCAAGGTGACAATCGCCCTCGTGAAGGGCAAAAAAACCTACGACAAGCGAGAATATCTGCAGCAAAAGGACCTCGAGCGCGCCAAAGCCCGCGAAGAATAGGCTTTTTCCCATCTTCTGAATTATCGATCTGACCTGGCCTGTGTAGGCTTATTTTGGCATTCTTTCAAACCGAGTGGATACCAGTGCCATCCAAATCGAAGCCCGCGGGGCGACAGAACGATAGCGAGGGCGCGCAGAGCAGCGGGGCCCCTCGTTACGAAGGTTTATTCATTTATCTAAGAGGCCCCCCCCCTTCCCGGAAACACAACATTGTTTTCCCGGGAAGGGGCGGGGAAATACCAATTCTATCCGCACTGTTTTCTTACGAGGAGCTTGATTCGCTCCGCTCATCCGCACCCTCGCTATCAGTCTGCCGCCCTCCGGGCTATTAGCTCGAACTTGTTTGGCAAAACCAAGTGATGATCTGTCATTCCGGGTTGCCGCTTTTTCGCGGCAGGCCCGGAATCCAGCCAGTTGGCAATTGCCCATCCGGACATCTCCGCCAGCTTCGGCGGTTT
>CAXYWN010000240.1:0-2754 GCA_964292625.1 uncultured bacterium | reverse complement strand
AGCCTGCGCTGGAATGACGGGAGGGCGCTGGAGTTCGGGGGCTGATAAAGAACTGGGTTCCAGCCTGCGCTGGAATGACGGGAGGGCGGTGGAATGACGGGAGGGCGCTGGAATGACGGGAGGGCGCTGGAATGACGGTAAGGCTCTGCGAAAATCGTATATCCGCACTGTTTTCATACGAGAGGCTTGATCCGCTGTGCTCATTCGCAACTTGCTCCCGGCTTCCATAAATGGCAAAAGCGGATTAGTCCATGGCTGAAAAAACGCCGGCTGTAAAACCGGCGTCATATCATTGAATCTTAGAGGCTTATGCCTGTTTGGGGATCAGTCCGTCGCGGCGCAGCAGGGCATCCGGATCCGGTTTGCGGCCTCTGAAAGCCACAAAGAGGTCCATCGGATGGAAGGAATTGCCGCGGGCCAGGATGTATGTGCGGAAGGCGTTTGCCGTTTCGGGGTTGAAGATGCCTTTTTCCTCAAAGAGGCTCCATGCGTCAGCTTCCAAAGCCTCGGCCCATTTGTAGGAATAGTAGCCGGCGGAATAGCCTCCGGCAAAGATATGCGCGAAGGCGCAAGACATATTGGCGCCCTCGATGGGAGGCAGCACCTGGAAACGTTTCACGGCCTTCTTCTCAAAGGCGTCGATGTCCGTGATTTGGTCTGGCGGCGTGGTGTGCCAGGCGAAATCGAGCAGGGCGTAGCGCAATTGGTTGAGGTTGGAGAGGCCGGCCTGGAAATTTCTGGCGGCGATCACTTTGTCCAGCAGCTCCTTGGGCAGCGGTTCCCCGGTTTCATAATGTTTGGCGAAGAGATTCAGCGCTTCTTCTTCCATCAGCCAGTTTTCCATGATCTGGCTGGGCAGTTCCACAAAATCCCAGAGCACGCTGGTGCCGGCGAGGCCTTGGTAATAACCGTCCGCGAGCAGGGAATGAAGCGCGTGGCCAAATTCGTGGAAGACGGTGCGGGCTTCGTCGAGGCGCAGCAGCGAAGGCTGATCCTCGGTGGAGGGAGTCAGCGAAGCCACGATTGCCACCTGGGGCCGGCGCAGTCCGTCTGAATAGAGGCCCTGGCTCTGGAAGGAGGTCTGCCAGGCTCCGCCGCGTTTGGTATCGCGCGGGAAGAGGTCCATATACATCAGGCCCAGATAGCTTCCGGCGGCGTCATACAATTCCCATGTGCTCACATCCGCATGCCAGGTGGGAACGTCATGCACCTGCTTCACTTCGATGCCATAAATGTGTTTGGCCACGGTGAAGAGTCCTTTCAGCACGTTTTCCACCTTGAACCAGGGACGCAGTTCTTCCGGATCGTAGGCGTAGCGGGCTTCCTTGAGCTTGTTGGAATAGTAGCTCATGTCCCATGGCTCAAAATCAGTGATTCCGTCGGTCTCTTTGGCAAAATCCACCACTTCCTTGAAATCCTTTTGGGCGGCAGGATAGGCCACGGTGTAAATCTTTTCCAAAAAATCGGTGGCGGTTTGCACGGATTCGGCCATGCGGTCTGCCAGCACGTAATCCGCGTGAGTGCTGTAACCCAGCAGGTCGGCTCGCTCTTGGCGCAGTTCCAGGATGCGTTTGATGAGCTTTTGGTTGTCAAAATCGTCCTTAAAAGCGCGGGACGCATAAGCTGTCTGGATTTGACGGCGCAGTTCGCGGTTTTTGCAATATGTAATCATCGGCACCATGCTCGAAGGCTGCAGATTGAAGAGCCAGCCGCCTTCCTTGCCTTTGAGTTTGGCTAAATGTGCCGCGCCGTCCAAAACGCTCTGCGGCATGCCTTCCACATCGGCAGGTTCAGTTACATGCAGCTCCCATGCGTTGGTGGCGCCCAGCACGTTGTCGCTGAATTTGGGGGCCAGTTGGGATGATTCCATGGCGATTCCGGTCAGTTTCTTCTTATCCGCTTCGCTCAGCAAAGCGCCGCCGCGGATGAAACCCTTGTAGGCGCGGTCGATCATGCGGTAACGCTCGGCCCGCTTCAGATATTCGCGGTCAGTCATGTCTTTGGGCAATTCGGGTTTCGGCTTTCCCTCTACTTCCTGCTCCCAAACCTTTTTCACTTTCGCGAAGATCTCCGGGTCCGTGGAAATGCTGCTGCCAAATTCCGCCAGCAGCGGTGAAATCTGCTGCGCCAAAGCTTTGAATTCGGCGTCCGATTCGGCTGAAAGCAGGTTAAAATAGATGCCGGCCACATAGTCCAGCTGTTCTCCGCTTAGTTCCAGAGCCAGGATGCTGTTCTCAAAAGTCAGTTCGGCGGGATTGTCCTTCAGCGCCTCTACCTCCAACTTCGCTCTTTCCAGCGCTGCTTCGATTGCCGGAATAAAATGTTCGGTCTTGATCTCATTGAAGGGGATGGCCTGTAAACGATGCTCGTTTTTCGGCCTCAACAGGGGGTTTTCGGATTGTGTCATCTTTATGTCCTTTTCATTATTTGCGTTTCTTGACACCAAAATTTAAAGCCCCTGCCCTGTCAATCCGTTTTTAACGCGGATTCCAATTCGGGAATCCCGCAGGATAAAAAAAATCAATTGACGGATATCTGCGCCTTTGATATTTTGGTTATAGTGGGGAAGATATCCCTGCTTGTAATTGCCCCCTTTAGCTTTATATTTTATATTGGCTTGGTACGGAGCGAAAGCCCCGGCCAAAACCCCTTTGTTAATTTATTGAGTATGACGATGCTGCAGAGAGACCCCGGCATCACAAACTTTTAAGAGTTAATAGTTGCAGTATCGTTGTTTACGGTCAGTAACTCTGA
>CAXYWN010000239.1:0-2767 GCA_964292625.1 uncultured bacterium | reverse complement strand
GTGAAGGTGGAACTGGTCCGTGGATCCGGCTGCAAATCCTGCTCCATGCGAGGCATGTGTTTCGGGCGTAACACCCCGGCGGTTTTCGACCTGGAAAGCGATCTGGACCTGCATCCCGGTGATAGAGTGCAGCTGGAGATAGCTCCCTCAACCCGGGTGCTGTCGGCATTATTGGTGTTTGGGCTGCCTCTGCTCTGCCTTTTCGCCGGATATCTGATCGGGAGCCACTGGCTGGCAGAGCTTCCCTCCATCGGGATTGCTTTCGCCGCCACAGCGCTTAGTTTTATTATTATGTGACAAATAGACAAACGATGCGGCAATCGGCTGCAGGTGCGAATCGGGAGAAAAATATGATTATAAAGTTGAACGAGATGGTCTTTTACGGCTATCATGGAGTTCACGATGAAGAACGCAAGCTGGGCCAACGCTTTATAGTGAGCCTGGAAATGCAGACCCTGCCCGGGTCCGACACGGCTATCCGGCATTTGGAAGATACGGTGGATTACACCAAGGTTTATGCCCAGATCCGTGAGATTATGGAAGGCCACCAGTTCCAGCTTCTGGAAGCCTGCGCGAACACCGTCGCGGATAAACTTTTAGCGGATTTTCCGCTGATTTGGCAGCTCACCCTGCGCATCCAGAAACCCTCGGTGCCCATTCAGGGCATTTTGCGCAGCGTGGAAGTTGAACTAACAAGGAGTCGCTCATGATAGCCTGGCTATGTATTGGATCGAACCAGTTGAAACCTCGCACCCAGGTTCAGAAAGCGGTGCGCATTTTGAGCGCGGATCCCAAGATTCGCGTGATCGAGAAATCCTCTCTGGTCCGCACAGAAGCTTATGGCAATGAGGATCAGCCCGATTTTCGCAACCAAGTGATCGAGATCGAGACGAAGTATTCACCCCTGGATCTGCTCCAGAAAGGCCTCACCGTGGAAATGGAGGTGGGCCGGGCAAGAAAAGAACGCTGGGGCCCGCGTGTGATCGATATCGACATCCTGATGTTTGAGGACGAGGTGATGCAAACCATCTCCCTCACCCTGCCGCATCCCGATTTTCACCGGCGCCGTTTCGTGCTGGAACTGCTCTGCGAGATTGACCCTGAACTCCGTCCCCCGGTTTTGGATAAAACCATGGCCGAGCTCCCCAGCGGCTTGGACGCGGAAGAAGAACAAAAATGACCAACCTTGCAGCGATCATCCTGGCCGCCGGGAAAGGCACCAGGATGAAATCAAGCCGGGCCAAGGTTACCTTCCCCATCGCGGGCAAGTCCATGGTTCAAAGAGTTGTGAATAGCGCCTCCAAGGCAGGCTGTGAAAAGATCTGCGTGGTGGTTGGCTATCAGAAGGAAAGCGTTATCGCCTGTCTGGAAGATAACAAGCAACTAAATTTTGTGGAACAAGCCGAGCAACTTGGCACGGGCCACGCCGTGATGATGGCAGAGCCGCTTTTCACTGACCCAGACCAGGATGTTTTGATCCTGAGCGGCGATGTTCCCCTGCTGAGCGCCCAGACCCTCCAGAAAATCCAGCGGGAACATCATGAGGCAGACTCTGTCTGCACAGTGCTCACAGCCTTTTTGGACGATCCGGGCAAATATGGCCGGATCCTGCGCGACACTGACGGACAGATCAAAGGCATCGTGGAGTTCAAAGACGCGACGGAGGCCCAGCGCTCCATCCAGGAGTGGAATACAGGGATATATTGCTTCCGCTCCGGCGAGCTTTTCAGCGCCCTCAAAAGGATTTCAAACGCCAACCTGCAGCGGGAATATTACCTCACAGACGTGGTTTCCATCCTTCATGCCGAAGGCAAAAAAGTCGCCGCCGTCGTGCTGGAAAACTTAGTTGAAGTGGCCGGAGTGAATTCCCAGGAACAACTTGCCGAGTTGGAAGACGCTTTCGTCGATTCCATCCGCAAGAGCTGGCTGAACAGCGGAGTGATGATCCACAATCCGCAGACTGTCTTCATCGATGACGACGTGATCCTGGAGCAAGACGTGGAGATTTGCCAGAACTCCGTGATCAAGGGACACAGCCAAATCTGCGCCGGCGCCCACATCGGCCCGGGCTCTTACCTCGAGAACAGTTTCGTGAGCGACAACTGCATCCTGGAAGGACACAACATCCTCATCGACGCCCACATCCCGGAAGGGCACATTCTCGAATTTGCCGAAAAGGTGACCGAAGAGACTTTCAATGAGTGACGGCTATCTCTATTCCCCCTGGCGGCTGGACTATATCAAGGGCGAGAAGCCCGAAGACTGCGTCCTCTGCCGCTTTCGGGAACTCGGACTGGACCGTGAGAACCTGATCGTTTTCAGGGGCGAAAACTGTTACGTGATGCTGAACCGCTATCCTTACAACAACGGGCACATCATGCTCGCCCCCTATCTGCACGTTAAACGCGTGAGCGATCTGCCTTTGGAAGTGATGAACGAACTGGGCCGCATGCTCCAGATCAGCGAACAGGTGCTATATAACGCCTACAACTGCGACGGAATAAACATCGGCATCAATCTGGGCCGCGCCGCAGGGGCCGGTATCGATGAACATCTGCATATCCATCTGGTTCCGCGCTGGAACGGGGATTGCAACTTTATGAGCGTGGTCGGCGGCAAACGGGTGATCCCGGAAGCTTTCGAGCTCAGTTATGAGCTACTGAGCCGCGAATATGCCAAACTCATGGCTCCGGGGAAGTGATATTTTGGGCAAATCCCGCAAACGACCGAAACACCAAGGCTCATTGAAACTAACGCTGCTCTGGCT
>CAXYWN010000238.1:0-2851 GCA_964292625.1 uncultured bacterium | reverse complement strand
CGTTCTTGTTGCCCCAGCGGTCGATGAATCTGCCCCAAAAGGAATATGACAAAAGAGCCGAGCCCATATGCAGAGTGCCGTAGAGCTGCATCTGAAACATGCTCATCCCCAGTTTCTTCAGCATAAAGGGACCCCAGAAGGCGCTGCCCACCCCGATCGCAAGCATCCACCAGATGCCGAAGGCCAGCAGCAAGCGGAAATTCCGGTCTCGCAGAGGCTCGCTGAATTTGCGCTTCAGGGACATCCGCTCCTGCAGTGAACGCTTCCGGTCTGGCTGCCTGGCCAGTATCGCCAAACCCACGAAACCGATAATTCCGGCCAGAACGAAGATTCCGGCCAACCACCAGGCTTGGTTCCGGGGGGTGAAAATAATATCCGGATCCAGCCAGTGGCCCACCCAACCGCGCAATGCCCCTCCGCCTTTTTCAAACAGGTCGGTGAAATAGCTCAGTAAATATCCCGCCACCAGCCCAGAAAATACCAAAATCTGATTGCGCCTGGCGAAATAACGGCCCCGGATGCCGATCGGGATCAGGTCGCTCACCCAGGCGATCCAGATATTTCCTCCCACCGCCTGCAACCCCGCGCTCACGAAAAGCAGGGCCAACACAAACACAATCCCGCTTTGCGGAGAAGAAAATAGCAGCGCCGCCCCGATGAAAAAACTCAGAAAACGTCCTGCCGCCGTAACCGCCACGCAGACTCGCTTGCGCCGCTTCAAGCGTTGCATCAGCGCCACTCCCAGCGGTTGGAAAACAGCCGAGACTTGTCCCAGCGCGCTTAAAATGCTGAATTGCAAAGGACTGGCGCCTAAAAGCACCATAAACTTGGTGATGAAATTGCTGCCGATATTGGCCAGGTTGCCGTAGATTTGCGCGAAGATGCCTTCAATCACCGAGATCCGGTAAGCCCGGGTCACCGTGAAACTCTTCTGTTGAGCCTTGCGCTCTTTACTGCTGCGGCTGCTCAAACGCAAATCCCTGCTTTCTTCATCTTCGGAGGCCAAAGCCGCTCAGATTGTATTAAGCTCCTGCCAGATGCGCCCCATCATGCCGATTTTATTCATCAAAGTATGTGACGGTCTTATCCAGAGGCAGGCGGTCCTTGCTGCCGGCAAAATAGCTCAGGGCCTTGGTGTAAAGTGTTTTTTCCTCCGCCGGATAGCCCAGGGGAAGCAACGCCACAACGCGCCATTTGGCAGGCAAACGAAGGTATTTCTTGATCGTTTTTTCGCTGTAAGCGGCCAGCCAGCAACTGCCAAGACCGCGGTTCCAGGCGGCCAACACCATCTGCTGAAGTGAAATGGCGGTATCCACCAGATAGTAGTCCTGCTGGTTGATGCGCACACTCTTGGAGGCGTCGGCGCAGGCCACAATCAGGCAGGGAGCGCTGCGGATAAAGATATTGGAGAGCCCGATCAGGCCGCAGTTGAGCGCCAGTTTTTTCACCTGTTCGTTGTTGCGTAGCGCCACATAGCGCCAGGGCTGGCGGTTTTGCGCGGAGGGAGCAAGGCGTCCGGCTTCCAGCACTTCCTGCAATACCTCATCCGGGATGGGGTCAGGCAGAAAGTTCCGTACGCTGTGGCGGGCAGCAATGAGATCCATAATGTCCATCATTCCTCCAAGTCTTTGGGAGTGTTTATGTTGCGTAGAACGGCAGAATCTTCCACGGGCAGATCGACCACCGTGCATGCGTGGTTGCGAATAATTCCAGCGAGTCCCTGACCCCGGTCGTCCTGCTCCAAATCCAACCAAGCCGGGATGAGCACCGGATGGCCTGTCCGGCCTTGATAAGCGGGGCGGTAAACAGCATCCGGATTATGCATCCAGGCAGCGCAGATGGCGATTACCGTTTCCGCCAGCACGAAGGGGTGATCCACCGGAAAGATGAGGTAGCCCCTGGCCGGGGAGGAACTCAGTTCTCGCACTGAACGGCGCAGAGTACCCAGCATATTCGGAGTATCAAAATCTTGCGCCACAAACACTTTCATTATCCCGGCCGCGGCCAGTGTGGTCCGGATCCGCTCCAGAAAAGTGGCGGAACCCAAAACTGCATCAGCCTTGGGCCCGCCAAAACGCTCACCCCTGCCCGAAGCAGGGATAATCGCAGTTATCTCATTGAAGGGCATTAAACTCCTCGATGGCCTTGTCCAGTTCATCGAGGTTGTTTTCAAAGGTATCCGTCCAGTATTCCGGAGCCCACTGTTGCGAAAGTTCTTCTTCACTGCGGCCTTGCTGCTCGATCCAGGTGAAGTATTTCAGGTTGTGGATACGTTTTTTATCCTGGTAAGTGAGCTCCAGATAGTTGTCATGGGATTGTGCCGCGAGGCAGCCTTCCATATCCACGGCAGCCTGCAATTCCGTGTAGGCACCCTTGTCAGAGAGCTGTTCGGCAATCCGGCTGGCATACATTTCGGCAGAATCTGTGAAGACGGTAAAGATCACATCGCGCTCATCATACTCATAGTATTTGGCTGTCTTGATCGCGGCTAACATATTGCCAATGGAAGATATCCCCAGCAGCGGAAGTTTTGCCGTCAGGGCGGGATCCACTCCCCTTTTTTGCAGATAGGCATGGCCGGCCGCTTCATTGAAGAGCCTCAAAAGCCTGAGGCAATCTTCGTCACGGATGGCGGCAACGTTGTCTGTACTGCGCACGTTATGCACCCAGGGGATGTGTTTATCGCCGATACCTTCGATGCGGTGTTCGCCAAAGCCGTTGTTTAGCATCGTGGGACATTCCAGAGCCTCCACGGCGGTGATCTGAGTATGCGGACTATGCTTCTTGAGGTAATCGCCGGCAGCGATGGTACCCGCTGAACCGGTGGCACTTACGAATGCGCTGAGACGCG
>CAXYWN010000237.1:0-2891 GCA_964292625.1 uncultured bacterium | reverse complement strand
ACCCGATATTCTTGAGTATAATATCAAATCCGCCCTGTTCACCGATGTCGAGGAGTCCATTATTGGAATCCAGGTAAATGAACTCGTCCACCAACAAATATGCCTGGTTGCTTGGCACCACTTGCACAGAGCCAAGGTGGGTAACCCGGTTGAACGCTGTGACCGTCAGGGTCATCTGCACCAGGGCCGAAGGCAGGCTGATGGCAAAAGTGGCGATTCCGCTGCTGTTGGCATAGCCTTTGCCATAGATCTGGTTTTGGTAGCTGAGCGAGACCAAAGCCCCGCTCACCCCAGTGTTTACGGTAAAATTGGTGTCATCCAGGGGAACGGATTGATTGTAAACCGGAGTCATGGCCATAGGGGTCTGGGTGCGCACCTGCAAGCTGGCATCTCCAAATATATGCCAGGTTCGGAAGGTTACCACTCCGCCATTGGTGGTGCCATAGACCTCAATCATGCGACAACTGCCATTGTAGAAAAGGCCGCCGATCGTATTTTTACGGTTGTTTGTGAGCAGATACACGATTTCATCCTGCGCACGCATGGGCGGATTCCAAGGCTGGGAGATGGATGATCCATAAAAAGCCAGGGCTCCGGTGGGGTTATTTGCCACCCTCGCCCTCAGCCAAACCTCTGCAAAACAATTGTTTCCGGTAAAATTGCCATTTAAGCAAGACACCGAAACTATAAACGGCAGTTTGTGCTGATTGTTCAGGCTGGCTACATTGTTGTTGTTGAAACTGGTGGTTCCCCATCTGTCGGTGAGGCCATGGCCTGTGTAATTTAGATATCCCCTTCCACTATTCAGGGCGGAAATCACTTGGGCCGCGCTTGCCCCTGTGCTATCATAGAGTTTGTCCACACCAAGATAACCGTAGTTCAGCAAACGGTTGCGAATGGTGTTCATGTGCAGCTCGTCTGATTCCCCGTTATCTCCTTGTCCACCGTTGCCTCCTTCGTTCGAGGCAATCCCTGTGGCATACTGAATCCAAGCTGAGTCCGCAGACATATCCCTTTCATAGGAAATGCTGCGCATAATCTGGGTTTCCAGGTCGGCCACGCTTTCGCACGAGAATCTGCCGATGAAGATATCCGGATACTGGTCTGAACCAGCCACCAGAGATAGACTGGGATCCGAAGCGCCGAAGGTTCCCTGCCAGCCGTAGGTGGCAGTGGGGATGTGTTGTGAATCACCGACCAACTGCACAAAAACGAGGCCTGGATTCTGGTTGTAATAGTTTTGCACATAGTTCTTTAGCTGCGTTTCCGTGCTACCGATACTGCTCATGTTCACCAATTCCGTCTCCAAGCCTTTTTGCCTCTTCCAGTCCACATAAGGTTGGATGGCGCCAATATAGTTGTTGTGGGAGATCACCAGCAGTTTCCCATGCTCATTCACTTGAGCATAGCGGGTGGGTTGAAAGTTCAAAAACAAATTATCATATATGGAGATAAACTCCTGCGTGAGTGAGTCGGGCTCACGGCTGAGCCAGTTTGTCCCCAGTTTACTGTCATCATATTCAAGCTCCAGGAGCAGTTCCAGCGAACGGATGATTCTCAGGCTCTCCTGCTTGGGATTGTAAACAAAAGGGTAAAGATAAAGCGTGATACCGCGCAAGTCCCTCAGAATAAACGGTTCAGAAAGCTCCGCTAATTCCTGGGGATAGCTTTGGTCGCCCTGGTAGAAAGCGTCGAACCCGTATGCTATTTTATCGGGTTCTTGATTGCGGAAGATAATGCCTTTGGAAGGCGCCACTGCCATACTTACCTCTTCAGCTTCAATGCTTAGGACACGCACGGAAACGTGAGCCTTGGCCGGAATCTTAAAACTGCGGCTGATATAGGGAATTTGAGGCATGCCCTTCTGAGTGGTGCTGCCTTCTTGGGGAAGGCTTAGTTCCACATAGTCTTTGCCAGCAATATTAATCTGCTGCGTATGAAATTCATACAAATCCATCCGTACTCGGATGCTGTTTTCGTTCTCCGAGACTATTCCTACCTTATGGGTGGCGGCCTTGAGGCCGCTAAAGAGGGTCAGCATGGTCAGCAGAGTTAGGGTAAAGCCTGCTGTTTTCATCGTTTATTCTCCATATGGTGTGTATTGGTGGCGCTCAGGCAAAGCTGGTCCCGGATCCGGCACTGGGACAGCAAGCCCCAACAGGCGAATGACAGGGTGCCACTTTATATTTTGACGTTTTATCAGCAAAGATTAGGATAATGTGCGATGTGTTTTATCCATGACGTTGCATTGCCTTTTTTGGAACCCTTGTCATTCACGCTATAGAGGAAATATAAAAAATCGACAAAATAGGGAAGCCTGACATTGTCTGGCAGGCTTCCCGCGGGGTATTATTTGTTGTGTCTTGAAGAGAGGATATCTATCATAGGCAACGTACTGCTATTTATGTTATTTTGAGCGGTAATCCTGAAGAAGTATCTGTCCGCATTGGCGATGAATCCCAAGGGAATCATGTAGATGCCTGCGCCGACGTTATCCTGCAGAGTGACATAAGCACTCAAGGGATCCGAAGATGCTTCCACCTTGTAGCTCGTAGCTCCCTGCACCTCATTCCAACTGAGGGTCAGATGTTGGCTGCCTATGGAAATCTGGACGTTTGTAGGTGAAGGCAGAGGCCCTACACTGCCCACCTGCACTTGGATGGTGACAATCTGTGATTCGCCGCTGCCAGTTGTATGCATGGCAGAAACACCATAGGTATAAAAGCCGTTCGGCACATTCAGATCGGTATAGGCGGTCTGGTTTGTGCCCAGCATGGTGAGATCCACGCCGTCGGGATAGACTTTGTATCCCGTTAATTCTCTGGAGCTGCCGTCGGCATCCATCTCAACTATCCGGCCATCGTTATACTGTACCACAGCGCGCAGACAAT
>CAXYWN010000236.1:0-2904 GCA_964292625.1 uncultured bacterium | reverse complement strand
CGCAACGGAGCGCCGGTCGAGATCAACGCCCTCTGGTACAACGCGATCTGCTGCAATCAGGCCATGTGCGATGAATACCGCAAACTGGCCAAAATCCGCTATATGCCCATCGAGCAGATCATCGAGATGAAAGACCTGGTCCGCAATTCCTTCCAAAAGTTCTGGTCCAACGGCTATCTGGCAGACCGTTTGGTGGGCGATAAACCCGTCGAAGAGGTGAGGCCAAACGCGGTGATCGCACTTTCCCTGCCTTGGGAAATCATCGACCGCGACAAAATGCAGCAGGTCTGGGACCGCGCCTACGCCGAACTTTACACTTGTTATGGACTGCGGACGCTGAGTCCGAAAGACTTTCGCTTTCGTAAAAAATACTTTGGCACCCAGCGCGAACGCGACCTTGCCTATCATAACGGCAGCGTCTGGGCGTGGCTGTTGGGTTCTTTTTGCGGCCTTTTTCTGAAGCTGAACCGGGAAAAACTGCCTCCGGAACTGCTGGCTGAAAAGCTCAGCGAACTGATCTTCACCTTCCGTTGCAGCTTCATGCGCGGACACATCGCCTCGCTGGCGGAGGTTTGGGATGGAGACAATCCGCATTTCCCCAAAGGCGCTCCCGCCCAGGCAATCAGCGTGGCCGCGCTCTATAACATCGAAACCTTTATCCACTCCATCACCGCTGGCGAACCCAAGGAAGTAATAAAGACAGTCCGCAAAAAACCAGCTCAAAGGAAACGGCAATGAAAATTCTGATGTTCACATGGGAATTTCCGCCCCTCATCTCCGGTGGTTTGGGGATGGCATGTTACGGCATGGTAAAAGCTTTGCTCGCTTTGGGCATCAAGATCGATCTGGTGCTGCCCACCAAGGAGATGGTCTATTTTCCGCTGCGCGAAGTGGACGACGTGGATATCCTGCCGGCGGTTTTTGTGGACCCTGTGCTGCACAAAGAATATGCCAGCCAGAGTTTTAAGACCCTGCACGAACGGCTGGAATACATCGGCATCAGCGGCAGGCCGGAATCGTATCTACACTTGGCCGAGATCAGCGAATTCAGCACCGCTTTGCACACAGAGGAATGGCAGGGGCAGTTTCACACCGTGCAGGAACGCGAGGTTTTCAGTGACATCGCCGCCCATCTGATCGGAGACGAAGACCTGATTAAAAAGGTGCAGGAATTCACCCTGCGCGCCGAGTATTTCGCGAGTAACCTGGATTACAACCTCATCCATGCGCACGATTGGCTGACCTATCCCTCCGGAATCCTCGCCAAAAAGATTTCGCAGAAGCCTTTGGTGGTGCATATCCACGCCACTGAATTTGACCGTGCCGGCGGACCCGGCGACGAGCGGGTTCACAAGATCGAACACTCCGGAATGATGTATGCGGACAGGGTGATCGCCGTTTCCCAATACACCGCCCAGATGATTATGTCCCGCTACCTCATCGACACTGCCAAGATTCGCATCGTGCACAACGCTTTCACGCTTTCCGATGAATCGGTAACCTCGATGAAACGGATTTTCAAAGGGCCGACAATCCTCTGTCTGGGACGGATTACGTTGCAAAAGGGACCGGATTATTTCTTGGAAGTCGCGGTCAGGGTGTTGAAAACGCATCCGGAAGCAAGGTTCATTATGGCAGGCACGGGCGATATGGCCCGCAAACTGCTGCGCGACTCCGCCTCCAAGAAATTGCAGAACAAGTTCCTCTTCACCGGTTTTCTGAACCGCGAACAGGTGGAAGATATTCTGCGCGCGGCCGATATCTATATGCTTCCCTCTGTCTCCGAGCCTTTCGGAATATCGCCGCTGGAAGCGATGGCTTTCGGTATCACTTCCATCATCTCCAAACAGAGCGGTGTGTCCGAAGTTGTCCATCACGCCTTTAAAATCGATTACTGGGACGTGGAGTTGATGGCAAACACGGTGAACTATCTGATCGAAAATCCGGATAAATGCCGTAAAATGGGTCTGGAAGGTATGCGCGAGGTTAACCAGATCCACTGGAAGGAAGCGGCGGAAAAGATCCGCTTAGTCTATTCCTCGACCCTCGCCGACTATATTAAAAGCAATCCCTGACAGGTGTAAAATATGCTAAACGTGGTTTTCTACTTTCAAGTTCATCAGCCCTATCGCCTCAAACATCTGAACGTTCTGGACATTGGCAAGAACATCGATTATTTTGACGACCGCCTCAACGGCCAGATAATGCGTAAAGTGGCGGAAAAATGCTATCTGCCCACCAACAAACTCTTGCTGGAACTGATCAAAAAGATGGAGGGTCGCTTCAAGGTGGCCTATTCCATCACCGGGGTCGCGATCGAGCAATTCAAGCAATGGAGCCCGGAAACCCTGGATTCATTCAAAGCTCTGGTGGATACCGGCTGCGTGGAGCTGCTGGGCGAGACCTATTACCACTCGCTGGCTTTTTTGTATGACAGGAACGAGTTTCTGGACCAAGTGGCCATGCACCGCAAACTGATGCAAGATGAGTTCGGCTATTGCACTGAAACCTTCCGCAATACTGAATTGATCTATCAGGACAGCCTCTCGGACCTGGTCTATGAGATTGAAGGTTTCAAGACAATCATCACCGAAGGGGCCGAACGCATCCTGCAATGGCGCACGCCGCTCTATGCCTATAAAAACTATGCCAAGAGCATCAACCTGCTGCTCAAATACTATCAGCTCTCTGATGATATCGCCTTCCGCTTTTCAAACCGTGACTGGCCGGAATATCCGCTGACGGTGGACAAATTCGTGAACTGGATCGACCACCTCACCCTGATGGAAGAGGAAGGCCGCAACCAGTTTCTGAACCTCTTTATGGACTATGAGACCTTTGGCGAACACCAGTGGGCGGATACCGGCATATTTGAATTTATGCAGCACTTCCCCGCCGAGGTGT
>CAXYWN010000235.1:0-2916 GCA_964292625.1 uncultured bacterium | reverse complement strand
GGTAAAAGTCAGGCACAAGATGTTTTGTGGACGGGCGTCGGTATCCAGCAGGATGGCAAAAATCTGCTCCAGCTGGCTGAGGCTGTAGTTTTGGGCGAACCCCAAATAGTATTTGCGTTGGTCGGGGAATACTTCCATCAGATGCTTGCTGCTGATCTCTGAGGGGCTGAGATGGGCGCCTTTCATAAGCAGGATGTGGTAGATCACCAGATAAACGCGGTGGACCTGGCTCATTATCTGCAGGGCTTTTTGATCGGAGGCCAGCAGGCGGTCCAGCAAGGAAAACGCTTCTTTCGCCTGCCTTTCACCGAGAGCTTTGGCAAAGGCGATTTGGGTGCCCACCCGGGAGGAACCAACGCTGCGTAGCACGTCGGCTTCGGTGATCTGCTTCCGGTCTCCCACCAGCAGCGAAAGTTTTTGTAGCTCGTTGTTGGCGCTGGCAAAGTCCAGTTCAACTCTGTTGGTGAATGCGTAGCGGGCGTTCTGAGGCATGGATTTTCCCATTCTGCCAAGAGCCTTGTCCAGCCACGCGTTGAACATTCCACCATGCCGGGGAGGTTCACAGGCGATGTTCTGACAGGCTTGCTTGAGCGTCTTCCAGCCGGTCATGCGGGCGTCGATCTTTTCCGCGGAAATCACCAGGCTTTGCTGCGGGGAGGGGTCAGCAAAATAGGACGCCAGGCATTCCAGCGCATCTTTTTTGAGTAGCTCGGCATTTCGGACGAGTATCAGTTTGGCGCTGGAAAAGATGGAATAGGTGTCCAGCAGGTCATTGATCTGAGCGCTTTTGACCTCATCACCGTAGATGATCACCAGGTCCACGTCGTCGCTTTGCTTCAAGGTGCGGCGGAGGTGGTCGGTAACGGTAACCATCAGATAGGCGTCGCTGCCCACCAGCAAAAAGTTGTCCCCCAATTTGGGGGTGACAGATTGAAAATCCAGCGCGTCGAGGGCCATCATGGTCTCCAGAGGATGGCGATGCTGATCAATCCGATCGCCCAGCAATAATAGGCAAAGTATCTAAGTTTGGCTTTTGTTATCAGTTCCAGCAGGAATCCAATCACCAGATAACCCACGCCAAAGGCGGCAGCGAAACCGCCCAGATAGGCGCCAATCTCACTCCAGGCGAGCTGTTTGAACAAGTCGAGGTTGGCCACATTGGCCGCCAGGATGGCCGGAATGCTGAGCAAGAAAGAAAATTCTGCCGCTTCCTGGCGCTTGAGACCGCCCAGCAGGGAGCCCGTGATTGTGGAGCCGGAGCGGGAAATCCCGGGGATGATGGCGATGCCCTGAATCAAACCGATGAACAGGCTGCGCGGCACTCCCATATTCGAAGCCAGGATTTCGCCGGAACGGAGGTAGTCCGAGACAAAAACGATCACACCTGTTACCAACAGCATGATGGCCACGATCAGCGGCCGCGAATAAAGGCTGGTAAAGAGGTCGCCAAAAAGCAGATAAACAACGCCTGTGGCGATGGTGGCGCAAAGCAGGTATAGAATGACATTGCGGTTGCGGCGATGGGCCTGATGCCGCAAGGTATGTTTCCAGCTGAATAGCGAAACCAGCAGAGACCAGATTCGCTGCCGGAAAAAGACCAGCACGGCAAGTAGCGTTCCCAGATGCATAAAGACTTCAAAAAGAGTGTTGCCGGTATCCTGGATCCCCAAAAATCGCTGAGCCAGCACCAGATGACCGGAACTGCTGACCGGCAGAAACTCCGTCAAGCCCTGGATAATGCCCAGCAATATTGCATTGAAAAAGTTCATCATATCCTCATAAAATCAAAGGTAGGTCGGTTTTGCTCCCCGAGAAATCAAATCTGCTTTGCAGAGCCTCAACTGTCTTGTCCGAAGCGAACTCTGTGCTTGGGCTGATTGGCTTCTCCACACGGGTGAACGCATTATCATCTTTAAGGGTGACGACCCAGACGATCGCCGCACAGAGCAGCAGAATCAGCAGATATAGCCAGAGCTCGGAATCTCTGCGCTGAATCTTTTTTGGACTTCGCTTTTTAGTCTGTTTCGCCAAGTTCGGCCTCATTAACCATTATAAACCTGTGGGGATGTAGCTTGTCTGCCAAATGCACCGCCAGCTTCACCAGGGGTGAAAAAAGCAGGTTGGAAAGCAGCAGCGCGATGAAGAGCACAAAGATGTCGTAAAACAAGGCGGGAAAACCGTTGAACCATGTAAGATAAAGATTGGGCGAGATGCCGATCCTGCTGAAGATCAGGTAAAACACGTTCAGGATAATCAGATTGTAAAAGGCGGAAAAGATGACAGTCAGCAAAACGTAGGCAGCGCCATGGAGCCAAAACTTTCCCTGACGGGCGCGGTAAACCCTGGGGACCATCGCCGCGGCTCGCATAAGGTCCATTCCGCCTTCGCGGTAGGGGCGTGTCCAGCTATTCCTGAGCGCATAACCCAGGATCAGCAGAACGCTCGCCAGCCTGGCCAAAGAGAGATAGATGAGCTTAAGGGGCAGAGTGATCCCATAAAAATGACTCAAAAATGCCGAGACAAGATAAATCAGGCCCACGCTGAACATGATAAGCAGCAAAAGTCTGTGCAAACCAATCACTGTGAGGTTAAAGGAGGTTTTTTCCGCCAGAGGGTGGGGGTGTTGATCGCTGAAGAGGGCGCTGTAGTTCTGGGCCACCAGGAATGCCACATATATGAAGATGAGCAAAAAGACCACCAGAGGGAAGATATACTTGTGGGTGGTCAAAAGGCCGGTGGAAGCGTAAAGAAAGCTGTCCGTGTCGATCCAGAAGAAGAGGGTCATCGGATAAAGAAATATCTGCACTCCGTTGAAATCACCGAAGAGCAGGCTGAAAATGCGGAGCAGTATCTTATGAAAATTCATTGGCTTATCCAGGTGGTTCTATCTATGGCAATATCAAAATAGCTTGAATC
>CAXYWN010000234.1:0-2938 GCA_964292625.1 uncultured bacterium | reverse complement strand
TGCTCTGCACGCCGGCGCCCGGGAAGTTTATCTGGTTTCCGAGCCTGTGGCAGCGGCCATCGGCGCGGACCTGCCCATCGAGGAAGCCTTTGGCAATATGGTGATGGACATCGGCGGCGGCACCAGCGAAATAGCCTTGATCTCGCTCTCCCACATCGTGGTGCACAATTCGATCCGGGTGGGCGGCGACAAGATGGACAACGACATCATCAGCTACCTGCGCAAGAAGAACAACCTTCATGTGGGCCTGCAGACCGCGGAAAAGATCAAGATGCAAATCGGCAGCGCCTATCCGCTCAAGCAGGAACTGACGATGGACGTTCGCGGCAGGGACATTGTTTCCGGCTTCCCCGTGACCATCAAGATCAATTCCGAAGAGATCCGGGAAGCCCTTTCCGAAACCGTCGCCACGATGGTGGATGCCATCAAGAGGCTGTTCGAACGCACCGCGCCTGAACTGGCGGCCGACATTGCCGAGCGGGGAATTTTCCTCACCGGCGGCGGCGCTTTGCTGAAAGGCCTGGACGAAAAGATCTCCAAAACCGTTGATCTGCCCGTATATGTGGTGCAGGATTCGCTGGAATGCGTCGTCAAAGGCGCGGGCAAGGTTTTGGACGAATTGGACCGCTATCGCGATGTCCTGATCAAACGCATCGAAGACTGACCGCGTTAAAGAACAGACATTATCGAGCCCCGGCGCTCCCGCAATGGGAGAGCCAAATCTGACGTGATGAGGATATGGCCGTGAAAAAAGCGATTCTGCCCCTGGCGCTGGTTCTGATCTCCCTGCTGCTGATGTTGGGAAGCACCCAGAGCAGGGTAAAGCGCGCTTCCCTGCTCGGGCATACGGTGTTTTATCCCGTCACACATTCTGTGAAACTCTTCCGGTCCAACTCTGCCTTGAAGGGAGAGATCGCCCTGCTGCGCGAACAGCAGGCGGCGGCCACTTTGGAAAACCTGAACCTGCGCAACGTCCTCAAAGAAAGCCAGACTCTGCAGGCCATCAATTTCGACACCGAAACGACAGATTTTGTGGTGGGTGAGGTGATTGGCTATTCGGGTCAGTTCCAGCAACGCAACCTCGTGGTGAACAAAGGCACCGTAGATAAGGTGCACGTTGACAGTCCGGTGATTTCGGCCCGCGGGATCGTGGGCAGAGTAATCTCAGTCTCGGCGAGCAACTGTGTGGTGCTGCCCTTCAGCAATCCACGGTTCCAGATCCCTGTGATGGACAAGGCTACAAGTGTTCAGGGAATTCTCCAATCCGAACTTGGAGGCAAAACTAACATGAATATGATCAAGTTTGGTTCGCAGATCGCAGCCGGGGACACCATCGTGACGTCAAACCTCTCCACGCTCTATCCCAAAGGCTATCCGGTGGGGACCGTCGCCCGTATCCGCGACTCCCAGGATTACCTTTTCATCAGCGCGGAAATCGAGCCTTACACCCAGGTGGAAAACCTGGAACACGTTTTCATTCTCCAGGGCCGGAAATGATTTTACCGCAAGGAACTCATCGGAGCAAGGGAAGAGTTTTTCGTTCGGAAGAAGTGTGGGAGATAGGATGATCTGGAAACATCTCTGGACCTTCGTCATGGGCCTGATCTGTTTTTACCTGCAGGTGTTGCTGATGCCGGCTTTCGCGCTGGTCGGCGTGATCCCGGACATAATGTTCGCATGGGTGGTTTATCTGGTCTGGAAGCGGGAGATAAAGTCCTCTTTGATCGTGGTCTTCATCATCGGTCTGCTCTACGACACCACGCTTCCTGAATCGTTCGGTCTGCACGCGTTGGTCCTGCTCTTGATCGCCATCGCCCTGAATCAGTTCCGCAAACCTTTTGAAAGCGAAAGCGTTCTGGCCAGGATGCTGTCTCTGGCGCTGGCCAATGTGATCTTTCATCTGATCGGCTGGCTGGTTTTGGGGGTGGTTTACGGTTTCAGCGGAGAGCTTTTCACGCTCTGGCTGATCGCTTTTATCTACAATCTGGCCATCAGTTTCGTGGTTTTCTGGATCATGCAGCTGGCTTCCCGGCTGCGGCTCGTGATGGTTCATGATTAGAAGTTTCCCCAAACTGGTATTCAGGATATCGCTGGGATTTTTATTCCTGCTGCTGGCGGTCTCGCTTTTCCGGCTGCAGGTGCTCAAAGGCGATTATTACAGCCGCATCGCGGAAAGCAACTTCGTCCGCATCCGACGCGTGGTGGCCACCCGGGGCGAAATATACGACAGCAAATACCGCCCCATAGTTCTCAACATCCCCTCGCACAATCTCTATCTGACCAGCGGCAGGATCGGCAACACGGAGAGACTGGCGGTCTTTCTGAAGGTTCAATTTGGAATCGAGCCGGAGGAACTGCGCAAGCTGGTCTTTGAGCAAAGATTTAAAACCTACGAAGAGATTCTGTTGGCCGACAACATCCCCTACGAGATGATTCTGGCGCTATCCGAACGGATCGGCGATTTCCCGGAACTCATCTTTCGCAGCGGCACCACCCGCGACTACATCTATCCAAACCATTTCACGGGTTATGTGGGCCGGATCAACGAAACTGAGTACAGCCTTTACCGCGGGGAAGACTATTCGCTGAACGCCTATATCGGCAAAACCGGCCTGGAGAGCTTTTATGAGGTGTTGCTCAGGGGGCAGGACGGCAAAGAAATTATGCAGGTGGACGCCCAGGGCAAGAGCTTGGAATTTTTCAGCGAAAACACCTCCATCCTGCCTCAGAACGGACTCAGCCTCATCCTGAGCATCGATAACGACCTGCAGGATTACGCCAATTCGGTATTTCCGCCTGGGGTTAAGGGCTGCGTCATTGTTTCGGACGTTAAGACCGGAGGCATCCTGGTCTATCTGAGCAAGCCCGATTACGATCCGAACGTGTTTATGCAAAAGATCAGCACCGAGGTCTGGGATGGCCTGAATTCCCCCTCCAA
>CAXYWN010000233.1:0-2940 GCA_964292625.1 uncultured bacterium | reverse complement strand
GTGATGCGGATAATCCGGTTGCTGACCGAATGCGGCACCGTCACCGATCCCGCCGCGGAACTGGGCATCGTGGCGCCGTTTCGGGCCATGATCCACGCCCTGCGCAAAGAACTTCCCTCCGCCTGGCAAGGCATCACAATCGATACAGTGGAGCGTTTTCAGGGCTCCGAACGCAAAAACATCATCATCACTCTGCCTCTGCACAGCGCGGACGTGCTGCGCAATGTGGAAGCCCTTTCCGCCGATGCCAGGGTGGACCGCAAACTCAACGTGGCGGTGAGCCGCGCTCAGGAACGCCTGTTCGTGCTGGGCTGCCCCGAAATCTGCCAAAAATCGGAGCATTACCAGTTTTTAATGGACAAAATCCGCGCTTGCGGAAGGGTGTTCCAACATACTGATATCAAATAAGGAGATACCATGAATAAACCACCTCAACCAGGCCAGATCAACATCAAAATCGACGAAAAAGTCGGTGAAGGCACCTATGCCAATTTCTTTGTAATCACCAATTCCCCCTCGGAATTCATCGTCGATTTTGGCCGCATCCTGCCCGGCATCCCGGATGCCAGAATCTACACCCGCGTCGTCTGCACGCCTCAGCACGCCAAGCAACTGCTCAACCTCTTGGAAAAGAACATCGAAGGTTATGAGAAGCAGTTCGGCGAAATCAAGGTGCAGGGCTTGCCTGAAAACAAGCATGTTGGCTTCAAGACAGGCGACGAAGTAAAATAACCAGAACTTTCTGAGACTCCGGCCCAGGGCATTCTGCCGGGTCACAAAATATTCCTTGCCAAATTTGCGGCTGGGAAAAACATGGAACACAGCAACAGACCTGCGATGAGGGATACGTTCCGGCATCAAGGGCAGACAAGTTGTCTCCCCCTGTAGCCTTCCTGTATCCTCATCACTGGCCAAAAATATTTGCCAGGAGAAATACATGCAACTTCCACGGCACATCGTGACCATCGTGGTAGAGGATATCGAGACGGCCTTCAATCCCGTTTCGGAACTCATCCATGAGTTTGCTCCCCACGTGCTGATGCGAGTAGGATATCCCATGCGGGATCGCAACGTATCCGTGATCTTTCTGATCATGGAGGCGGATCTCGACACCCTGGGCTCCTTTTCCGGCAAACTGGGCCAGATCAAGTCTGTTAAAGTGAAAAGTATGACTTTAAAGATATGAACGGAGAACGAAATGAAAATCAACATCGAAGGGGTTAAATCCTTTATCCCCACCGCCAAAATCGAAGAACTGATCAGCTCGCAGCAAAACGCTCCCGAGTCCCGCATCCGCGAAATAATCGCCAAATCCCTGGATAAAAACAGGCTGGAGCCGGATGAGACCGCCGCCTTGCTCAGCGTGAAGGATCCGGAACTCAAACAGCTGATTCTGGAAGGCGCCCACGAGCTCAAGGAACGCATCTACGGCAACCGCATCGTGCTGTTCGCGCCGCTCTATGTGGGCAATGAATGTATTAACGACTGCGTTTATTGCGGCTTCAGAATCTCGAACAAGGAATGCGAGCGCGCCACTCTAAGTCACGAACAACTCATCCAGGAAACCCAGTCCCTGGTGGAAATTGGCCACAAACGCCTGATTATGGTTTATGGCGAACATCCCATGTATTCTCCGGGATATATCGCCGGTACCGTGCAGACCGTGTATGACACCAAATACAAAAAGGGCGAAATCCGCCGCGTAAATATCAACGCCGCGCCGATGGACATCGAGGGCTTCCGCACGGTCAAATCCGTCGGTATCGGCACCTACCAGATCTTTCAGGAAAGCTACCATCAGCCCACCTACGAAAAGATGCATCCGAGCGGCCCCAAGAGCAGTTTCCTCTGGCGTTTGGACGGCCTCGACCGCGCGATGAAAGCCGGCATCGACGATCTCGGCATCGGCGCGCTGATGGGGCTTCACGACTGGAAATTCGAGGTCATGGGCTTGCTCTATCACACCATCCACCTGGAAGATACCTTTGGCGTGGGCCCACACACCATCTCCTTCCCGCGCATCGAACCCGCCATCGGCACCGACTTCACGGAAAAACCTCCCCATCAGGTTTCTGATGAGGATTTCAAACACCTCGTGGCCGTAATCCGCCTCAGCGTGCCCTACACCGGAATGATTCTCACCGCGCGCGAGCCCATCGCCATCCGCAACGAGATTATGCGCTACGGTATTTCCCAGATCGACGCAGGTTCCAGCATCGGTGTGGGCGATTACTCCGCCAAGAATGATGAATCAAAGAAAAAAAGCCAGTTCGTACTGGGCGATACCCGCAGCCTCGACGACGTGATCTATGAACTCGCCAAGGGCGGATATATACCTTCATTCTGCACCAGTTGTTACCGGGCCGGACGCACCGGGGAACACTTCATGGAATTCGCCATTCCCGGCTTCGTGAAACGCTTCTGCACGCCCAACGCACTGCTCACCTTTTCCGAATACCTCTACGACTTTTCCTCGGAACGCACCCTGAAGGTCGGCCAGGAATTGATCACCAACGAACTCGCCAAGATTGAGGATGAAAACATGCGTAACTCGGTCAAGACCAAACTGGACGAGATGAAACAAGGTAAACGGGACCTCTATTTCTAAGCAGAGCTCGTAGTATCGAAGGCGTGAGCGCGGAAAAGCGCTGATGCGTTTGAAACACAGAAACAGACTTGCCAATCCCGCGAACCAACAGACACAGATATAAAGGGGGATGAACCCTCCTTATAACAATAACTTCAGACTGATCGGGCCCATGATTATTTCTTGGGCCCTTCTTTATATCCTCAAAAAAGACTGGTTTTTGTAGAGCTCCAGTAGGGAACTCCAATCATAATTCCTCCCATCTCTCCCGCGATCAATACGGTATCAATACGGAATAAATACGGATTTCATCCCTATTGATTGCGTATTGGTACCGTAATGATAATGGGGGG
>CAXYWN010000232.1:0-2946 GCA_964292625.1 uncultured bacterium | reverse complement strand
AATAGCTTGGGCATACGTATCAACATGTTAGCACAAATTTTGCTCAAGTTCGGTTTACACAATTCAGGGCCAGTTCAAACGGCTTTATCAGTTTGGGAGCAACCGCTCCAAGTAATGCGAATTATACACCAATTTCGACACCGGGCGCGAATACAATTGCCGCTGCAGCAATAAACGGATATACAGTAGGCTCATGTATCACTGCAACACAAGGTAGCAGTCCCAATCTGGTAAGAGTAATTCAATATACGCAATATCGAACAGTTTCATCTACAGGTACAAACGCATTACTGACTTTCCAAATAAGGCTGTACGAGACCACGAATGTGGTTGAAATCATATATGGGCCAAGCACACTTCCGGGACTTTTCACTTCTTATGACCTCCAAGTAGGTTTACGCGGAACGACCGCCGGTACTGATTACAGCAACAGAACTGGCGCCAATTGGGCTGCATCCACCGCCGGCGGAACAAACAGCGCAACCATGAGCTTCAGCAATAACTGGATATTTGGAAGTTCCAGCCCTGCCTCCGGGCAAACCTACAAATGGACCCCGCCCCCCTACACCTATGCGCCAGCATCTATATCCAGACTACTGCCCACAAATACCAGCCAGGCGGATGTTCTAACCATAAACAATACTGGAACTGCCGATCTTACAATTACGGCTGTGACGGACGCAGCAACCTGGCTTAGCTATTCTGTCAGCCCCCCGATAAACGTAATTCCCGCTGCCAGCTATGACCTGAATCTTACCCTGGACGCTACCGGCATGGCCGCCGGCACTTACACCACTACATTGCAGGTTACCACAAACGCAGGAAACATATCCGTACCAGTGAGCCTGAAGGTTATCGATCCCGCCCTCGGCGTACCCACCGACCCCAGACATGTTGCCCAATGGGAACCTGCGCGGGGGGCCATCATCCGCTATCCTTTGGGCATACCAGATGATATGGTTTACGATTTTTGGCAAAACAACGACGAACTGTTTGTCGTTGTGTCGGCTGGCGAACTGGCCGGAGCCAAGACTTATTTCTGGAATACTATTGGCATTACCACTGATTCGCCAAAAATAACCTGGATAACCGCACCTTCAAACACTTACTGGATCAGGGATTACGGTCCCATGTCCATCTATCACGGTCCGGCCAACAACCGTGTCCTGGGCATAGTCGATTTTGGCTACAACCGGACAAACCGGGCCAATGACAACGCTGTCAACACTGCCATTTGCAACCAGCTTAGCATCCCTCGTTTCTACGCTGAGCTATCCCTGACCGGTGGCAACATCGTGACCGACGGACTCCACCAGGAATTTGCCGATGAATGGGTGTATCTGCAAAATGATACCGACACCAACACTGGAAACGGAACCGGCGACAATGCGGATCCCTTTGACTATCGCTACACCCCAACCGAGTTTCTCGATTTGGTTGAAACCTACCGCGGTGACTTGGCCGTGGACGGCTTTCATAGTTTTCCGGATCCCACGGACGAATACATTCATCACATCGACTGCTGGGCCAAGCTATTGTCGGTTGATACTGTGCTAATCGCGGACGGAATGGGTGGCACAATGGAAACGGCGTTGGACGCGATCACTGCACAATGGGGATTATTGACAGCCAGCAATGGCTACCCCTACACCGTCATCCGGGTTCAGTGCCCCAATTATTCCACCGGCAATCCCAGTCCCTACACAAACTCTTACATCCTCAATAACCGCGTGTACATACCTTTCATGGGTAACACCGCAACAGACAATGCGGCCTTGGCCGTGTATCAAGCCGCCATGCCGGGTTACACCGTAAAGGGATATACCAGCGGCAGTACTCCAGCGTGGGTTTCAACGGATGCCATTCACTGCCGTGTTCATACCATTTATAAAATGGAAGGGGAGGATCCCCTGCCGGTGGAACTATCTTCCTTCACTGCCACCGTCAGCTCGACTAACTTTGCCCTGCTGACCTGGGTCACCCAATCCGAAACAAACGTTTCCGGTTTTAATATCTATCGCGGAACTTCTCCTGATCTGCAAACCGCTCTGCATCTGAACACCTTTATCGAGGCCACCAATACCTCACAGCAGCAGACCTACGTTTATCACGATACAGAAGTCTTTGAAGAAGGCGATTACTATTACTGGCTGGAAAGCCTCGATCTGGACGGGACCAACCAATACTACGGACCCGTGATGATCACCCTCGGCGCCCTTGACCCGGGAACGCCAACTATCCCGCTAGTCACGGATCTCTTGCCTCTGTATCCCAATCCCTTCAATCCCACTGTGAAGATTCCCTATACCCTCAAAGAGGCCGGCAATGTGGAGTTTGCCATCTACAACTCCCGCGGCCAACTGGTCCGACGCCTCAATACTGGCGAGAAAGCTTCTGGCGCTCACAATGAAGTGTGGGACGGCCGCGACAACTCTGGCCAGCCCTGCGCCACCGGCGTCTATCATTTCCGCATGACGGTTGGATCCGAAACCTATTACCGCAAGGCGGTACTACTCAAATAAGACCCTCCTGACCAATCCTAAACCCCGGGTACTCCCTATTGCCCGGGGTTTTTTGTCTGGCTCACTTTCAAATTGAGTGGGCAAAGCCCGGAGGGCGACAGACCGATACAGCAGCTCCTCATCGCCCGCGGCCACCGATTCCTGGAAACCTCATCTGTCTGCTCCACTGCATTTGAAAAGAAAGGCTCACTTTCAAATTGAGTGGGTAAAGCACCGCATGAAAAAAGAAAGGCTCACTTTCAAATTGAGCATGTAAAGCCCGCAGGGCGACAGACCGATAGCGAGGGTGCGAAGCGCAGCGGAACCCCTCGAAGCCGGTACCCCAAGCACCAAAAAGCCTCTTGTGGGCGACAGACTGATAGCGAGGGTGTGGCCTTAGCGCAGCAGGAAAGCATTGGAGTTAGTGGCTGATAAAGAACTGGAT
>CAXYWN010000231.1:0-2951 GCA_964292625.1 uncultured bacterium | reverse complement strand
CGCAACAACCAATCCTTCGTGGTCGAATGGTACAATATGAAGAACGGTTCCAACGGCTCCACCCTGGAAACCTTCCAGATTATCCTCTACGACCAGTCGGTGCACGCGACCTCGCTGGGCGACGGCCCCATCAAGATTCAGTATCATACCTTCAACAATGTAAATTCCTCATCCAACTACCACGGCCGCTATGCCAGCATCGGCATCGAGGACCACACCGGCCTGGTTGGCCTCGAATATTCCTATGCGAACACCTAACCCACGGCCGCCTCACCCTTGGGCAACCAACGTGCGATTTACATTACCAACATCCCCATCTACCATTATGAAGCCCACTTGATCCTCGGCGAGACCTATCTCAACGATGCTAACGGCAATGGGATTTGCGAACCGGGCGAAACTGTCGAACTCGGGGTCCAACTCCAAAATGTCGGCAACCAAACCGCCGAAGACGTTGTCGCCACCCTCTCCACAGATAGCCAGCATGTGACCCTCGTAAACGCCGTGGCGGAATATTTCCCCCTGGTCGGGGACAACGATGGCGTGAACCGCACACCCTTTGTCTTCACTGTTTCCCCCAACTGCCCCAACGCCACAGTGGTCAATTTTCTGCTCACCGTCACCTCCGGCGAGTCCGTCTGGGAAAGGAGCTTCAGCATCCGCGTGGACGCCTCTGTCCTTGTCTTCGAATCATTCCTGATCAACGACGCCGACACAAATTACAACGGCATTATCGATCCCCTGGAGACGGTGAAACTGGTGCTCAATATCAACAACCAAGCGGACGTTCAGGCCCTGGATATTCAGGCCACTCTGTCCACCGCCAGCCAGGATCTGATCATCGGCGATCCCATCATCTTCATGTCTGTCATCGAGCCCAATGCCGTGATGCAATTCGTCTTTGAACTCCAGTTTGAGGGTACGGCGGCGCTGGGAGAATACATTCCCTTCCAGTTTAATGCCTCCGCCTCAAACGGCTTGCCGCTGAATACGAATCTGATGATTCCCTACAATATGGCCAACATCTTCAACGATTTTGAGACCAACAACGGCAACTTCACTTCCGAGGCAGGCTGGACCTGGGGCGCGCCGTCTCAGGTGACTCCCTTCTCAGGAACCAAACTCTGGGCAACCGGGCTCAGCGGAAACTATCCGGATTTGGTAAATTACGTCCTCGTAACCCCTGTCTTTTCCCTGGAAGCGGCGAGCCAGCTCACTCTCCAGCACTACTATGGATTTGAGAACAATTACGATGGCGGCAACGTGAGCATCTCCACCAACAACGGGACCACCTGGACCGTGATCGTACCGCAGGGCGGATATACCCACAACAGCTTGAGCGGACTGAGCGGCGAGCCGGGATTTTCCGGCAGCAGCACCAACTGGACCCCCATGAGCTTCAACCTCAACCAATACGCCGGACAGCAGGTCCGCTTCCGCTTCCGGATGGGTTCCGACGGCGGAGTCAGCAGTATCGGGTGGTTCATCGACAACTTCGAGCTCAGCGGGGTGAACCAAAAAACAGGATATCTGCACGGAACGGTGATCCCCATTTCCGGTGCGCCAGCTTCGGACGCCTTGGTGATGGCCAGCAACTATTTTGCCACCCATCCCGCAGCCGACGGCTCCTACCGGCTCTACCTGCCCAACGGGACCTTCAATGTGGCGGCAACCCTCAAGTACCACCAGGCATCCAGCGTCAACAACCTGCAGATAAATCCCACCAATCCGGAGTATCTTGCCGATTTCACCCTGATCAACCTGCCCCAGCCGGCAAACGCTGATTTCACGGTTGACAATCTCACCGGCGAAGTGCTGCTGACCTGGGATCCGCCTTACGATCCGGTGCTGCCTGTGATGAACTACCGCGTCTATAAAAAATTCAACACCGGGCCCTTTGAACTGATCCAGCAGACCATAAGCTTCTCCCACACAGATCTGATCTCGCTGGAAGGAGATTATTCCTACCTCATCACCGCGATCTTTTACAACACCGAGGGCAGCCCTTCGGACACCCTCGCCTTCGAATTTCCCTATACAGTGGAAAACTCCGATGAAGAAACCCCCGTGCTGGTGACCCGCCTCAATTCCAACTATCCCAACCCCTTCAACCCCAGCACCACCATCTCCTTTGATCTGGCCCAGCCCGGCCAGGCCAAGCTCTGCGTCTATAACGTGAAAGGCCAGCTGGTGAAGACGCTCGCCAACTCCAATCTGAACCCCGGCGCCCACCGGATTGTTTGGGACGGACGGGACGAGGGCAGCCGCGAGGTTTCATCCGGGGTCTATTTTTACCGCCTGGAAACCAAGGACTATACTTCCACCCGTAAAATGCTGATGCTCAAATAGTGTCATATGACTATAGGTTGCTTTAAAGCCTTTCAGTAAGAGGGTTCTATAAGGCATCACCAGAATAATAATTGAGGGCACGGTCAGCAGATCGTGCCCTCATTTCGTTGTTCAGGATGGGAGCAAGGTAGCGCCTTCACAATGAAAAATCAGCTTACTTTCAAACAAAGCGGGTAATTCTACCTGAACATCGCCAATCTGATCCGACCCTTGAGCTTGGCTCATTAGCTCCTGAATTGATTCCCGTACACCTCCCGTGGCTGCCAGGGGAGGTGTTCGGGGAGCTAATTGGATGTGAAAGACCTGGAAGCAAGGTATGAAGTATCTTGGTTCTGTCTTCTTGTCCACAAGCTTTGAAAGAGAGTCGTAAAAATCAAACTTGCCTGAGCCTGCGGCACGCTTATTCTATCCTATTGAGGTAAATAAAATGAATAAGATAATAATTCCGACAATACTGTTGGGCCTGCTTTCCGCTTGCTCAATAATGGATATCAGCATGCAGGAGACAGCCGTCCCGCTATATCCCAGAAATTTTGAAGTATCGTTATATGAGGGCTTGGGCCTGGATCTTGAGAGTATGCTTAGAGAAGGCAGCCCCGAGA